>CAYQXB010000028.1:5268-8293 GCA_964421475.1 uncultured Candidatus Saccharibacteria bacterium | reverse complement strand
TGTAGGTCAAAATAATGGCGTACACTGACGGATTTGAACGAGAACTAAGTGGCAGCGTACATCCAATTGCGCGTCAGCGTATGACCGCGTTTATTGTTGAACATAATGTGCCGCGCCAGCCGCATTCGGCAGAGCCATCGCTTGGATTTTTTAACTCAGCGTTGAACTTGCAAAACCGGTTTAACACAGCACAACCGCAGCCGTATCCGGATGACTACAGCCAGGCGCTGCTGGTGCAAGAAGCAACGCATTTAGCGCGACATGTTTTAGTGCACGAACAAGCAGCCTATGCTGAGCGGCCGCTGACAATGCCCGCGGTTTTTGAGCAGCTTTTGCCGCTGGCGCGATTTACGATCGAACATTTTTACATGCAGCCCGACGGATTTGCGCGGGCTACTTAACTTTTTTGTTGAGTGAGATATCGCTAAACCACAGTTTGATTTTTTTGATCACCAATTGACGAGTTCGCTTGTCTTTCATAACGTGCAGCATCGAACCGCCCAGGCTGAGCGCAATGACCGCGAACAAAACATAATCAATGTAGTCTGCAAGTCCCGGAATCCGATTACCGAACCAATATCCAAGCAGCGTAATTCCGCCGCCCCACAAAATGCCACCGAGTATGTTATAGAGCATGAACTTCTTGCGCGGCATTTTGCCAATGCCGGCGACCATTGGGGCAAAGGTGCGGATCATCGGGACAAATCGCGCGATAGTGACCGTTTTGCCGCCGTGCTTTTCATAGAACTGTTCAGCGCGAATCAAATTATCTTTGTGAAACATGATGCTATCTTCTTTTTTGAAAATCCGATGCCCCGTGCGCCGGCCAATACTATAGCCAACATTATCACCAATAATTGCCGCCAGGATTGTCACGATAACTAATGTTTCAATTGGAAACAATCCTTGCGCAGCGAGCAAACCAGCACTAAATAGCAGTGTGTCGCCAGGCAAAAAGAATCCGATCAGCAAGCCAGATTCGGCAAATACGATCAGCCCAACTAACAAAATGCCACCGCTTTGGACCATTTGTTCAACATCGAATCCGATGGCTAGTAGATCAAACATGTCTGGCTATTATAACAATGAATCGTTTGGTTTGCACTTTGGACTCATACTGCCGCGCAATCTGTTATAATAATAAGCACAAATATTTTACGGAGGGTACAAGTGAGTAACGATTCAATTACTCTAACGCTTAGTAAGCGCGATGCGGTGGGTAAAGGGTTAAACAAACTAAAACACGACGGACAAATTCCGGCGGTGATTCATAATCATGGCAAAGATTCGATTGTTGTCAGCGGGCAGACAATCGAGATGACAAAGGCCTATCAAAAAGCCGGCAAATCTCATCCAATCACGCTGACGGTTGACGGCACAGAATACTTTACACTTATTAAGGACGTAGACTTTGAGCCGACAAAACACAGCCTGCGGCACGTGGTGTTTAATACGATTCGTCAAGATGTAAAAGCCGAAGCCGAGGTGCCGATTGTATTCGAAGGCGACGTTATTCCAGCCGAACAAGCCAGCTTGATGGTTATTAAGCCGCTCGATCACGTGGTGATTGAGGCGTTGCCAAAAGATTTAGTAGATTCAGTTTCGGTTGATGTAACCGGGCTTGCAGAAGTTGGTGATCGACTTCATGTTTCTGACATCAAAGTACCGAATGGCGTCACCATTAAAACTGATCCAGAACAAACTATTGCGCACGTTGAAGCGCCACGCGCCGTCGTCGCCGAAGAATCCGAAGAAACAGCCGAAACTACCGAAGCCGAAGCCACTGAAGGTGATGCCGCCGATTCTGAAAAATCTGCCGACAATAAGTCAGAATAACGTTAGCGATAGCCTTCGGCTTGTTTGCTGAAGAGGTCGTGGTATACGCCCTTGTTTTTCATGAGGGTTTGGTGCGAGCCTTCTTCTAAAATTTTGCCTTTATCGAGCACGATAATTCGGTTTGCCCGCCGAACGGTGCTAAAACGATGGCTGACAATAATGGCGGTTTTGTGTTTGTAGTGTTCAAAAATCGAGTTGAAAATATGGTATTCGGCGTTGGCGTCGATGGCCGAGGTTGGTTCGTCTAAAATCATCACGTTGGCGTTTCGGTAAAATGCTCGCGCCAGTGCCACGCGCTGCCATTGGCCGCCGCTTGGCTCGGTACCTTTTTTAAAACTGGCGTCGAGTACGGTTTCCCACGCGTGCGGAAATTTTCGAACAAGATCATCAACGCCCGCAAATTCGGCCGCTTGCGTGAGTTTTGCCTGATCTTGTTTTTTATCGGAACGGCCGATGGCAATATTTTCGTTAATTGGCAACGGATATTGGTTAAAATCTTGAAACAATGTGGCAAGGTGTTGGTACCATGATTCAATCGCAATGTCTTGAAGGTCGTGGCCGTTGATTAAAATTTGGCCGGAACTCGGCGTGTAAAAACGCATCAACAGTTTGATGAGCGTGCTTTTACCGGCGCCGTTTTCGCCGACTAAGGCAACGTGCTCGCCATTTTTGATTTGCAAGTTCAGGTTTTCAAACACGTAATTGTCTTCGCCAGGGTAACGGAAGCTTACATCTTTGAATTCAATAGTAATAGTTCTGTCTTTTGGAAGATCAATAGCGCCAGGCTCATCGACGTTTCTAGGCTTATTATCAACCAGTTCAAAATAACTACCAGCAAACAACAGCATATCTTGCATGCGCGCCAGCGTACCAAAAATACTGCTCAGTGCACCGCCGACCCGAAGTAGCGCACCGGATAGAAAAAAGTAGCGCTCCAAACTAATGACGCCGCTGAGTACTTGTCGCAACAACGCGACGGATCCAACGGCTGTGCCGCCAACTTCGAGCAACTTTGTCGGAAAGATCAAGCGGCTGGCAGCTTTATATTTTTGTTCTTGTTCGCGGTAAAAAATACCAAGCATCCGATCAATTTTGTGCAATATAAATTTTGTAGCCTGGGTGCTGCGTAATTCCATTTGGCCTTTTGGCTGGCGAATAATCCATTCTAGCCCCCAGAAAATATGTCGCT
>CAYQXB010000028.1:0-5258 GCA_964421475.1 uncultured Candidatus Saccharibacteria bacterium | reverse complement strand
GCTCGTCGCCTTTATCGTCCCACACAAACCAGAGAATTTTTGAAATGCGACCCTCGGCGATTAACGACGGAATCAAGAATAGAATGATGATCGGCACCAACCACCACGTGATTTGGCTAACCACAGTCGTAATTGCAATAAAGCGAGCAATGCCGTAAATGAGTTCAAAGTTTGCCGTGGACAAATTGGCAATTTGCCAGGTATAACCGCCAGCTACTTTGTTGATTTGGTTGCGCATCGACTCGTCGTAAAAATCAGGAATATCAATCGCGCACAGACTTTTTTGAAACGTAACGGTTGCCCACTGAGCAAAAGAAAAGTACAGCATGCGCTGCGCGTAGCTCATGATTGCAAACCCCATGACAATACCGGCGGCCGCGGCAATATCAACCCATAGCCACAGCCAAATATCACCGGCGTCGCCACTGGTAATGAACTGCGCCAACAAACCAGCGATACGTGCCGAAGCATAGATGGTAAAAATCGACGCCGCAATTTCAAGCGCTGCGCCCAGCAAATACAGCAGGCTTACCCACGGACGGAGCGCAAACGATTGCTTGAACATTCGCCAGCTAATGGCAACGTGTTGACGCAGATTGTTGGATCGAAGTTTGAGCATACTTATATTCTACTCCTCTAAGAATCCACCAGACTGGTGTGCCCACAGCTCGGCGTATTCGCCTTTTTTGGCGAGCAACGTCTCGTGTTTGCCATCTTCGATAATTTGACCATCTTTCATAACAAGAATGCGATCGAGTTTTCTGATGGTGCTGAGGCGATGCGCAACAACAAGGGTTGTACGATTTTTCATCAAGCGGTCAAGCGAATCAGTAATAAGTTTTTCGCTTTTACTATCCAGCGCACTGGTTGCTTCGTCGAGTAGTAGAATTGGTGCACGGCTGAGCATGGCGCGGGCAATTGCGACGCGTTGTTTTTCTCCGCCAGAAAGTTTCACACCGCGCTCGCCAACAAGCGTCTCGTATTTGAGTGGCATTTTTTCTATAAATCCGGCTGCATTTGCTAATCGTGCGGCTTCGTACACCTCTTCGTCGCTGGCATCATTTCGTCCGTAGCGAATGTTGTCCATGAGTGAACGATGAAACAAAATGGGTTCTTGCGGTACATAGGCAATTCGCGAACGCAAATCATCTTGCAAAATTTTGCTGATATTCTGACCGTCAATTTCGATAGTGCCGTTATCAATATCAGAAAAACGCAGTAGTAATCGAGTCAGCGTTGATTTGCCTGAGCCAGAGTGTCCAACAAGTCCAATTTTTTGGCCAGCTTTAATACTCAAATTGAAACTATCAAAAACTGCCCTGTCAGCATCTTGGTATTTAAAAGTGACCGATTTAAGATCAATCGCGCCATCTTTAATCGCTAGTTTTTCAGGATTACTTGGATCTTTAATTTCTGGTTCAAGATCAAGAACAGCGGTCATTTCGCTGGCATCGGCAAATCCAATAGCAGCTTTTTCGATCGTGCGTGCAATATTAAACAGGCGATCATAAATACTCATAATGTAAAACTGAGCGGTAAGTACAATAGCGATACTAACTTGACCAGAAGTCACAAGATGAATTGAAAGAGACAAGTATACCAAGTAGAAGATTCCGACAAATGCCCAACGAATATTACGAATCTTTAAATCATAATCCCAAGACTTACGACGTTTAGTAAAGCGATCGTTACTTGTTTTAGCAAACTGTTTTGATTCAAGGCCACGGCGTGCAAAAACTTTGACGGTCATAATGTTAGAAATAACATCAGCCACGTGTGCCGTAACTTTTGAATCTGCCGCCGCGGCTGTGCGAGTAACCGGATCTTTTTTGATTGTCAGCCACGCCATTGTGCCAATAAATAATACTGACCAAATAAGGAGAGCAATGCCAAGCGGTGGAGCCATGAAGAGCAAAAATCCAATTGAGAAGATAAGCATGGCAGCCGAGGTCAAAATCTCAAACATGAAGATATCGCTGAGCATCTCGTATGATTTCAAAAAGCGGTTAAACTGTGTGACGAGTGAGCCGGCAAAATTATCGGCATAAAACCTAAAACTATGCGACTGCATTTTATCGAGCATCGATTGCTCCATGCGCCGTAAATCCCTCCCTTGTCGCCATAAGTAGGTGTAGTCGTTAATACGCCATGAAGTCATTTGAATGATCATGAACGCGATGAGCAAATAGAATGTCTGCCAGATTTCGCCTTTTGGAATGTTTTGGAAATTTGCCAGTTGCTCAAAAAGTTGCGCCAGATAAAAGCGTGAAATAATATCTCCAAATAGCACACCAACAATCGGCGCAATAATATTAATCACAAAAATCCATTTGTGATGCAGCGCCGCTTTTGTGTAGTAATGAAGTGTGCGACGATTGATTGCTGTTGGATTACTCATCAATAAATCCACCAGACTGATGCGCCCATAGCTGTGCGTACGGGCCTTTATTGGCGAGTAATTCTTTGTGCGAACCTTGCTCGATAATTGTGCCTTTGTCGAGAACGATGATGCGATCCATGTGTTGAATTGTACTTAAGCGGTGCGCAATAACAACAGCGGTTCGGTCTTTCATGAGTTTCCACAGTGCATCTTGAATCAAGACTTCACTTTCACTGTCCAGCGCACTCGTTGCTTCGTCGAGTAGTAAAATCGGTGCGTCTTTAATCATTGCCCGCGCAATCGCAATACGCTGGCGTTGTCCACCAGAAAGTTTTACGCCACGTTCACCAACGAGCGTGTCGTAACCTTCCGGTAAATCTTTAATGAACTCGTGCGCATGCGCTAGCTTGGCAACTTTTGTAACATCTTCAATCGATGCGTCTAAGCGACCATACCGAATATTCTCAGCAATCGAGCGGTGAAATAGCATCGGCTCCTGTGGCACGTAGGCAATGTGTTTTCGGAAATCACGTTGTCGGACGTTTGCAATATTCTGGCCGCCAATTAAAATCTCGCCGCGCTGAATATCCATGAGTCGTAGCAGTAGCTTGGTGATTGTTGTTTTGCCACCACCAGATCTACCAACCAATCCAACCTTTTCACCAGGTTTAATATTGATCGTTAAGTCTTTGAACAAGTGATCGCCAGATTTATCAACGTATTGAAAGGTAACATTATTCATGTCGACGCTAGATGTAGACAATTTGAACGGTTCTGGATTTTCAATATCAAGAACTGCTGGCGGATCAAGCAATAACTCGGTAAACTGTGCGGCTTCAGTGATACTGCTTTCGAGGTTGCGGTAAATTCGGTTGAACTCCCACAAGATGCGAGTAAAGGCCGCGAAGAATGTAAATGTCACAAATACGGCTTCCATGCTTTGCCCAGTTTGTTGGCTTATCACTAGCGATACAACTAATCCGATGACGTTAATTAACACGTAAATTGGCGAGATGATCATATCAATGCGCGAGTTTTGGTAATTCCAAGCAACGCGAGACTTTTTGACAAAGTCATCGATATTTTTTTGGTGAATTTTTATCTCATTCGCTTCGTGCGCAAATGTCTGCACGGCTGCCATGTTGCCAATCGTGTCGGCAACGTGCCCAGTTAATCGGTTTGTCGAAACTTCACGCGCCGAGACCATTTTTTGACGACGAATAATAAATGGTCGAATCAAAAAGATCGCCAAAATCATGAGCCCAAGAAGGATTACTATTAACCACGGCGAATAGCCCCACAAAATATAACTTATAAAGAGCAGCGGAATGATGCTCGAAAACAAGTTAAAGAACAGCACATCAATAAACATCTCGTAGCTTTTTGCGTAGCCAGTCACTTTTTTTGTCAGTGATCCTGCAAAGTTATCGTTAAAGAAGCCCAAATCTTTTTCGGCCAAGTAAGTGAGCGCGTTGTTGTATAGATTGCCAATGCTCGTACTTTCGGCCTTGATTAGCGCAGCTAATCCTACTCGCCAAATCATTTCACCAAGCAGCCATACGCCCGCAAATGCTGCAATGTAGGGCACAAGCTCAGAAATCGTAAACGGCGTGTTTGCATAACGACCCAGAATCCGCGCAATGATGAGTGATGGCACATAATAAACTAATGTGTTGCCAATTCCTGGAAGCGTAAAAGCAAATAGCAAATGTGGCCAGGTTTTTTTCATCTGGGCTGTGTAGTGGTTGATGGCAAGTTTGATTGCCGCTGTGTTTCTTGTCGATTCCATGGAAGCCGCCTCCGCAGCTAATAATGTTCGGTAGTTTATGGGTTTAGCTTGAAGTTTTGGGTTTTGTGATGATTTTTAGGCGAGTACTTTAAAGGGGCAACGTCGCAATGCCAACAGGAGCAGCGGTTGCGTGGGTGCGTATAGGGATTTGTGATGTGGTCATTGTTGGGCTACTCCTTTCCTTTAATATAATGATTGTTACATTCTAGCATAAGTGTCAAGCAATGCATATCTGTTGGTGTACAGTTGGCTTGCGGGTAGGTACAATATTTGGCATGGAAACGTTTGATCCAAATGGACAAAAAAACGCGGCTGAATTTAAGAACCCTTTGAACGAAGCTGACGACAAAAAGTCAGAATCTAAATCTTCTAAGAAAGGTTCTTCGAGCTCAAAAATTTTTGGCGTGCCCCACCAGGCGAGTGAGGCTCCAAAACTGTTTGGTGAGTCAAAAGACGATGACACGAAGACAGAAGCACCATCATTGTTGGCTGGATTAGTATCGCGCGAGGAAAGCTCGAGTGAAACCCCAGAAGCGACAGACGTTTCGGCTAAAGAAATCAGCAGCGACGAAACACTTTCCGGCGACGAAGCTCGCTACGCAACCGAAGCAATTATTACCGAGCGCCAAGCCGATGTTACTGATGAGCTTGCCGAAGCTGAGCAAGGAAGCGTCCAGGAAATCGAAGCCGCTGCTAACTCAGCGTTACTCGATGCCATGCAGGATCATCTGGCTGCCGGTGATAGCCCAGAGGCCGCTATTGACGCAGCAGTTGAAGAAACGATGAGCGAGATTAACGACTTAGCCGAAGATGCTTTGCCCGAAAATGAGGACACAATGCCCAACGCTCCGGGCGATGTTCTGGGTGATGAAGACGATGAAAATCTTATCGCCCAACCAGTCGTTACGACACCAGTTGCTTCATCTCCGCCGCCGCCAGTGACGCCAGTTGCTGCGCCACCACCTCCTCCGATTCCGCCATCTCCTCCAGTTCAGCCGGGATCTGTCGGGGGCGGACCAAATAATCCGAACAATCCAACCACGATCCTGACGACTCCAAATGTCGTTCCGGCTCCGGTCGAACGTCGTC
>CAYQXB010000027.1:7195-8307 GCA_964421475.1 uncultured Candidatus Saccharibacteria bacterium | reverse complement strand
GTTCGTTAGCGAGATTATCGAGCGAGCTAAAAGTTTGGGCGAACAGGCGCGTGGCTTGTACCCGGGCTGCGGCAACGGGCGGAATTTTTTGCCGCTGGCACGGGCAGGACTCAAAATCATTGGGCTCGATAATTCTAGCGTGGCGATCGAGCAGCTCCTTGCCAAACAACCCGATCTTGATCCGCCACCAGTCCACGCTGATTTTCTTGCCTACAATCACGTCCCGGCGTTTGATTATCTGGTTTCGATTCAGCTCTTTCAGCACACCGACCGTGACAACGTTCGCCACACACGTATGTTTGATCATGCGCGCGATTTGCTTCGGAACGGCGGCTTGTTGTTTTTACGCGTGAACTCAACCTCAACCAACATTGGTCATAAGCACACCGTGAGCGCCGAAGAACCAAATGGCAGTTTCACAATTCGTTATCTTGAAGGTGCAAAACAAGGAATGTTCGTACATTTTTATACACCGCAGGATCTTGAAGAACGCGCCAGTGACTCGTCCTTCGCAATCGAACAAACACCGCGCGAAGTTTCTATAGAGCGACCAGACGGCTCAACGTGGTCGCAGTGGGAAACAATCTGGAAAGCCACATGAAAAAGCATGACGATCAAACAACTCTGCAAGAATTAAAAGAACTGGTAGCTCAGTTTCGGGATGAGCGAGGCTGGAAGAAGCATCACAGTCCTAAGAACCTGTCGATTTCGATTGCGCTGGAAGCCGCGGAACTCATGGAACATTTTCAGTGGGATGATTACACCGTGACGGACAAGCAAGAAATGGAAGCCGAGTTGGCCGACATATTGATATATTGCTTTAACTTTGCCGAGACCATGGATATTGATATCGCCACCGCGTTCAAAGCCAAACTTGATAAAGCCGCCAAAAAATATCCCCTCGAAATTTTCAGCGACGGTCGCGACAAACCCGAGGATTACAAACGCATCAAACAAGCATATCGACAGCACAAAAAATGAGCTTGAAAATAAGCAAAAGCAGCGTATGATGATGGGCATGAACGAAGACATTATTGAAGATCTGAAGCAGTTTATTTCAGTAACCATCGGTCAAAACGTGTCTGAGGTTAAAGATGACCTAGAGAAACTCG
>CAYQXB010000027.1:0-7185 GCA_964421475.1 uncultured Candidatus Saccharibacteria bacterium | reverse complement strand
GAAACTCGACAAGAAGCTCAACAAAAGAATTGACAAGGTTGATCGTAACTTATCTGACAAGATTGATGCGATTGATCACAAATTGTCGCGGAAGATTGATGCGGTTGATCACAAATTATCCCGGAAAATTGATGGCGTTGATCACAAATTATCTAAAAAAATTGATAGCGTTGATCGTAACTTATCCGGCAGGATTGATGCGGTTGATCACAAGTTGTCGCGGAAGATTGATGATTTGTCTGCTGCAGTGGCTGATGCAATGAGCGACGGACAAGATGCAACCGACCAACAACTCAAAAACCACGAAAAGCGCATTGCTCGCCTCGAGCACAAAACAGCCTAGACACCATATTTCTGCCGGACTATCTGCTAAACTATAGCTATGAAGAAATTTGCGGTGTTTGATATTGATGGCACGCTCATTCGCTGGCAGTTATACCACGCGCTGGTTGATAAACTTGTCGCACAGGGCGCCATTGATGAATCGATTTTTTTGCGTGTCAAACAAGCTCGCATGGATTGGAAGCGACGAGCGCACACTGAGTCCTACAACAATTACGAACATGCGCTTGTCGAAACATTTTTGAGTGCACTGCCGAACGTCACACCAAAACAGTTCGAACAAGCCGTCGATACAACATTTGAGGAATACAAAGATCAGGTTTATACGTTCACGCGCGAGCTAGTTCCGTACTTAAAAAGCAAGGACTACCGTGTGCTGGCAATTTCGGGCTCACAAACACAAATCGTTGCTAAAATTGCCGCGCATTATGGGTTTGACGATTGTGTGGGGAGTGAGCTCGAAATCAAAAAAGGGAAGTTCACCGGCAAATCGATCTCGCCGTTTGGCAAAAAAGATCAAATCCTCAAAACACTCATCAAAAAACACCAACTGAGCGTAAAAGATAGCGTGGCGGTTGGCGACTCAGAAAGTGACATAAGTATGCTAAAAATGGTCGAACAACCCATTGTTTTTAATCCAACGAGCAAGCTATTCAAAGTTGCCAAAGGGCAAAAATGGCCAATAATGATTGAGCGCAAAAGTGTTGTATACAAACTGGCGCCGGATGGAAATGATGGATACGTTTTGGCATAAGCAGTCAGTCGGCGAGCCACTATTTCCGGACATGATTTGGAACAAACCAGAGAATCGCGCACAAGCCGGAAAACTACTTGTTATTGGCGGCAACGCCCATGAATTTGCCGCACCTGGTGAGGCATACAGTTCTGCGGTTAGAACTGGTGTTGGCACCGCCAAAGTTTTATTACCCATGGCGCTTCAAAAAACAATCGGCGCAGTGTTAGAAAACGCCGAGTTTGCCCCCAGCAACAAAAGCGGCGGCTTTGCGCGCACCGCACTCAGCGAATGGTTGTCCTATGCGCACTGGGCTGACGCGGTTTTAATTGCCGGCGATTTAGGTCGCAACAGCGAAACTGGCATTGTTTTGGAATCATTCCTGCAAAAATATTCTGACCAAACCATCATTACCAAAGACGCCGTCGATTATTTTTATCATCAACCGAAATCGCTGCTAAAGCGCAAAAACACCACGCTTGTGGTGTCATTTGCTCAGTTGCAAAAACTAATCGCGCCCACTGGCATCGCACTCAAATTCAGTATGACACTCCAGCAGTTGGTTGAAGCCCTGCATGTTATCGGCCAAACATACGCGACCAATATTGTTGTCGAGCATAACGGCATTATTTTAGCAGCGAGTGAAGGGAAGATAAGTACAACAAAATTAGCAGACGCGCCCGAAACCTGGCGAGTCGACTACGCCGCGCGCGCCAGCGTTTGGTTGCTGCAAAACCCAACCAAACCCTTCGAAGCGCTCACCACGTCAATCGCAGCTTAACTTACTTTTACATGTAATTGTTTTTTATACACCAAGGTTATATAATATTTCAATGCCTCCTCTAAGTTCTGCCGAAATCATTGAACACCACCACGAGCGCTTCAAGAGCGACCAGACCGCGCTTGAGACCTACCTTGAAGATCAAGGAAATAATCTTAATGTGGTTCCTGGGTTCAGAAACTATATCCGGCGTTTAGCGGAAGTATCCTACGAATCAGTTGATTTTTCCAACACGAAGCCGACACTTCTTGACGATGCAGTATACTACGCATTTCATGAATTACGCTGGTCTAACGGCAAGCGGCGAGCAACAGCCCAAGAAGTCATGCCGTTGGTTAAGCCAATTTTCGAACTGATTCAATCACCTGACACCCCGTCGATTCGTGCCGCCCTGACATCGTGGTCAGTTTCGACTTGCTCACTTGCCGAGACAAAATTCGCCGAGGTTAGACAAATTACTGATGACATTGCTAGCAAAAAAGCACCGAGCAATGAACAACCCAATGTTTGGATATATCGTCATGAGATGCTGCCCGTAGCAATTGAAAAGAGATTTGACTCACGCTCAGCACTACTGTTAACGCCGACAACTATGTTAGGTGGCAGGATTCCAGCCGGAACTATTGCAACGCTTAACCGCCACGGAAGTATGGAATCCGCAGGCAAACATCATGGCCAAACTGAATTTGAAGTTTTAGATTACACAAATACCCCCGAGTTCGGGCCACTTCGCCTGTCCCCGTGGGCGTACGAACAACCACTTGATCGCGCACTTTACGGGCTTTCGAAGGATACTGGCGGAAAAACTCCAACTATTGATATGTGTCGTGCGGCGGTGCATGCACTAACACTCGCCGATTTTGCGGTAAGCGCAAACCAGGTAATAGAACTTTGCCGGGTCGACACCAGCGATCAGGCAGCGTAAAAGTCTACACATAAAAAAACCTCGCATAACGAGGCTTTAAACTTGGTGGGCAAGGTGGGAATCGAACCCACAATCCCGAAGGAACACGATTTTGAGTCGTGCGCGTATACCAGTTCCGCCACTTGCCCTAGCCTTGTTAATCTGCAATCCGCACTCGCCGTCTACCGATCCCTGTGCGTGATCTAAGGTGGTAGAACAGAGAGAATTGTACTATAATTTATCTGCTAGCGCCACCTTAAGCATTTTTGGAGGGCGCCAGATCGCAATTCAATCTATGAGCAACCCGACAGCCGCCCACGACACCTCTCAAACACCTGATCCTGAAGATCCGGCAGTTAATGTTATCCGCACTAAAATTGATGCGTTGTATGACCGTGAGCCGAGCGCCAAACAAGAAATGAAAGAAGTTGAAGATACGCACGGCCACCTATCAAAGCACCAGAAATTCATGCAAGAACTCAGTAGCTCCGGCAAATCGTTAGCCGAGATTCAAACGCAGTGGCACAATTATTACACCAAACTGCCCGACAACGAAAAACACGCCGTCTGGCAAGAGTTCTACGCTGCCAATGGACAGACAACAGCAGCACCGACCCCAAAACCAACGCAACCGAGCACAACCAAACAGCCCGCAAACGCACGTTCGGTTGCCGACGTCAAAAAGCAGATTCACAAGAGCGTGCTCAAAAATAGCAAGGGCAAAATTACGAAGAACCACCACGTCAGGTCGCTGTTATTCGGATTTAGTATGGGCGGTTTGGTGCTACTTTTCCTGCTGTTCGGATTTTTCAACGAGCGTTTTATTACGCCGTTCATTACGCCAAGCCGAAGTGTCAGTTCCACGCCGATTATTATTGATCCAAAAAATTCGACCGTCAGCAAAGATCCAAAAATTATCATCCCAAAAATTAACGTCGAAATCCCCGTGGTTTATAACACGCCGTACGGCAACAACCACGACCAAAACGAAGCCGAGATTCAAAAAAATCTCGAAAACGGTGTCGTTCATTACCCGGCAACCCCAAAACCTGGCGAGCTGGGAAACGCCGCAATTGTTGGACATTCCAGCAACAACATCTTCAACCAGGGCAAATACAAGTTTGCGTTCGTACTATTGAAACGTCTCGATGAGGGCGACACATTTTATATTGACCGCGGCGGCGTTCGGTACGCCTACAAAGTGTACAGCAAAAAAATTGTTGACCCGTCAGACGTGTCGGTGCTCGGCAGCAACAGCAAAACTGCAACCGTCACCCTCATTACGTGTGATCCGCCAGGAACATCCCTGCGACGACTCATCATTGTTGGCGAGCAAGTGAGCCCGAGCCCAAACAAAAATACCAAGAGTAGCGTGGCTGCCAGCGAGAAGGCAGAGGGCAGTGTGGTACCCGGTAACGCGCCAACCTTATGGCACCGCTTAACCAGCTGGCTATTCGATTAGCCCCACCCTTATTCTTTGAGCTGTTTCCTGCTGATTGCGGATTCCGGACGACTGACTACTGGTTTTTGCCAAAAACCTATTCAACTCGGAGGTTCGTGAGCGACAGCGCAAATTCCTTGGGATTATTTCGGCTTGACGCTAGGGCGTACATTCGTTCGTATCCTTGATCAAACAATATTGGAGCGTCGGGCAACACCAGACTTAAACTCTGATAATTTGTGCCGTCAAAATCAAACACCACAACTTTCCCGTCAACACTATTTACCAGGCGATGTCCGTCCATCCATTTTGTTTGTTTCTTATCAAACGGCGATTCAATAGCATAACTAAACTGGTCATTATCGAGCGCATCATACACCACAAAATTGCCACCGCTTTGAGCAGCAATAAACTGCGCGTTGTCCGAAAACGACAAGAATTCCGGATTGTGAATCTTCATGGTTCGAATCGCCATGATTCGATTCGGATTATTCGAAGTTAGCGTCTCAATTGGATCACGGTAGACAAACACGTGTTCGTCGTGGCTTGCCCCGATTGCCACCTGCCAATGATCATTGTAACGCGCCAGATCAAGCAGATAGGTTGGACTAACAGGCAGTTCGCGGATTTTATAAGCCTGTTTGTCATGCTGCAACAAAATACTAACCCGATTTTTAGCGGAACGATTTTTAGTTGTCGCGTATAAAATCCGATCGTTGCCATGCGGCTTAAAACTCAGCACGTTTTCGGCGATTGTTTCAGTGCTTTTGTTTTGAACATTCGCTCGCACCAAACGGTGGTTCGATAGCAACAAATAGAGCTGCGTTGGGCGTTTGTCGAACAGCGCGACCGATTTTGGATTTGTGGCGAATTGCGTATTGATGTTTATTGATCTGTTGACGTTTTCGATATCGATCAACACAAACTCAGTTGTGGCACCAGATTTGAACTTTAAAATAACGTTGCGATTATTAGATGCCCATTCAACAACCGACAGTTTTGCCGTTGTGCCCGCAGGAATGACGCTGTTTGGAATTGTGAGTGTTTGTAAGGCTGTCTCTGGATTTTGAGCGTCAAAAACCTGGAGCGTTTTGAATTTTCCGGCGGGCTGAATCAGGATTCGGCTCCGGTCGGGGCTGCTTGAACTCATTTTTGGTTGCGCAGCAAATGTTTCTGCATCAGTTGTCGTCAATTGCTCCGGGAACAAAAACGGGTAATCGAGCCGCTTAATGCCGCCGCCGCGCAGGTTGATCTCGTGTTGCCAGGGGCGGTACCCTTGTTTTAAAAACTCAACATTATACGGACCGGCGGGCAAAATAAGACGTTCGTCGGTGATGGCCTTTTGAACTTTGTCGGTTTCGGTATTTGTGAGCGTTGCTTCGACCTGATTTGGAGTTGAAGCAATAAATACCAAACCATTCTGATACACGTTTCCTTTTGTATCAACACCGTAGCCAAACGCCGCAAACAGCAGAATTAACGAACCAAAACCAATGACGATCGCAATCAACACATAGCCAACATAGAGTCGAATAGTGTGGGCGCGTTTTTTCTTTGGATCAAGGAAGTCCATATCATCAATATTTTATACTACTTTCGCAGTAACATAAGCACGGAATCTTGGGCTTGCGCACCAAGCCACCTGTAAGCTACTATTATTAGTATTGTTTTGATCAAGCAGTCTTTGCATTATCAATTTTGATCCAGGGGTCAATAAGGAATACTAAGGAACGAGCAGAGAACAAGGATAGAGGGTACACGTCAAGTGGGCAAACATCGAAATACAATTGAACTCAACGGGAAAACCTACGATGTTAGCACCGGTAGATCAATTGCGCACCACTCTAGCACTTCACTGTCTGCATCGCAGCCTAAAGTAATGGATGGTTTTTTGCGCGCGCCCCGCAAACCCCAACAAGCAACCAAGCCAACACCTGTTGCGGCACCCATACATCAGGCTGCGCCTAAAACTCCGTTAGCACAACACAAATCAAGCGTGACGCGCACCCCGGCACACCACAAGGCACACCGCAAACCGCAACCATCAAAAACACTTATCAGACGAGCGGTTTCTAAGCCAATTATTGAAAGCCCTACTCCAGAGCAGACAAATGAGATCAAAGCACGCACGCCTGAAAACTTGCGTCTTACGCGAGCGCAGGCTGTCAAAAAAAGTCGCGTTATATCTCGATTCGGTAACCTCAGCCAACCTGACCCGATTCCGCAAAAAGTTACCCCACTGGCAGTCAAACAGCCGCCGGAGCATAAGCGCACGGTAGCGCCTCACACTTCTGTAGTTGCCGAAAAGCACGTTGAATCCGCTGCCGAAAAGCACTTCAATAAGGCGCTGGCTAATGCCCACGCCCACGAACATCATGCCAGTAAAAAGTCAAAAAAGCGCATCGCCCACAAACTGGGACTCGGAAAACGCGGCGCACGATTTGCCAGCGCAACACTTGCAGTATTACTGCTTGTTGGATTCTTTGCGTATCAGAACATTCCCAACATCAGCATGCGCATTGCGGCAAGTAAGGCTGGTTTTTCGGCACAAATGCCAACACATACACCCGCCGGCTTTGGCGTCAGTGGACCCGTACAATATGGTCCAGGCTATGTTTCGGTTAATTTTGCTTCGCGCTCCGATGAGCAAACCTTTACAGTTTCCCAACGAGTCTCAAGCTGGAACAGCGAAGCATTAGCCGACAACTTCCTTAGCAAGAACGACAAGCAATACCAAGCCTACGAAGACAAAGGCCGCACCATTTACGTCTACGACGGCAACAATGCGACCTGGGTAAACGGCGGTATTTGGTACCAAATCGAAGGCACGAATAGTCTCAAAAATGATGAGCTGATTAGCATCGCCAATTCAATGTAAACTACATCCGCCGACAGGCGGATATTTATAGATGTTCCGGCTTGCTGGAACATTACAAAATAGGATGAGGCTCTGATGCCCGTTGATTGGCGAGTGTCAAACTCAC
>CAYQXB010000026.1:0-8362 GCA_964421475.1 uncultured Candidatus Saccharibacteria bacterium | reverse complement strand
TTTATCAACAAGCCCCAGCAAGTCAGCTTTAATATCGCGCTCGGTCATTTTCATGAGTTTGTCAGCGGCATCTTGCTTGGTCAGCTTGGCAATCTTTTCGAGTTTTTCTTGTTGGCGAGTTCGAATAGCCCGGATTTCGTCCTTCAAACCCTCGACTTCGTCCTCAGATTTACGCAACTTGTCAGCCCGCTTATCGAGTTCGTCGAGCTTTTTATCCATCGTTTCTTGACGGTCCAGCATGCGCTTTTCCATCTCTTTGACTTCGCGGCGACGAGATTGCTCGTCCTTGCGCGCATCCTCTGCAATTTGCAAAGCTTCTTCTTTGGCTTTGGCAATCTGTTTGTCAGCCTCTTTTTTTGCGTTCGCGAGTTCCTTT
This sequence comes from uncultured Candidatus Saccharibacteria bacterium, assembly GCA_964421475.1. Classification (GTDB taxonomy): domain Bacteria; phylum Patescibacteriota; class Saccharimonadia; order Saccharimonadales; family JAGQNJ01; genus CAYQXB01. The sequence goes on along the minus strand of CAYQXB010000026.1, from coordinate 7,986 downwards.
TTGGCCGCCGCTTCGGCTGAACCAAGTTTTTGTTTTGTAATCACTGTGCTTGCGCCGTAACCAGCTGCAATACCAACAATAGCCAATACGATTGTAATTGGAATCATGTCTGTTCCTTTCTCTTTTTTGTCCGAGAGTACCGGCTTAGACAATCACTTTCACTTCATTAGTCTGTGGAGCGCGGAATTCTCAAAAGTTCTGCTTTTGTAATAAATATGATGAACGGTTGGAATGTTCCCAAAAAGTACTATTCCTACCTCAAAGTATAAAGCAAAATTTCACACGAGCGAAGCAAAAACTATAAATTTCGGTATTACTTTTCAACAGCGTACACAAGCAGCCGGTCTTTGTAGTGGTGGCCGGAATCATCCAACGCGCCGGTGCAAGTGATTAGTGTCAATCCGGCTTTGTCTGGCTGGATTGAATTCATGGCTTTTTGCATGTCTACTTTTTTGAGCGGGGTTGATTCGCTCGAAACAACTTCGTACGTAATTTTTCTGCCGTCGCCGCGTTCGATTTCGATTTCGTCACCCGACACTAATTGATGTAAGTTTTCAAAAATACCGCCTTTTGTCGGACCAGACACGTGTCCGCCAATGACAGCTGCACCGGCACCGGCTCCTGGAACTGCGCTTTGGTTATACCAGCCGGCGTCGAAAATGTTGGTCGGAGTTTCCATACGACCTTTGTCGTCGACACCCATATTGAGCACGCGCGAAAACGTATTAAACTTAATGATCCGAATATAGCGCGGCATGGTTGGGTCAACTTTATAGTTTATGATGTCATCCTGGCTTGGTTCGGTTTCGTCCCGATCACCCGACGCAGCCGCCGCCGCGCCCTGTGCGTTGGCTGGTCCTTGGAATTTTTTATTGATCATAAAGGCGTTGATTGCAACGTACGAACCAAATACAAACAACAAACCCGCCATGCCAAACATCAGCCAAGTGGTTAGTTTCTGCCGGTTTAGCTTCTTTTTGACCGAACGGTGTTGCCACACCTCGACATTTTTTACGAAATCCGGAGTTTTTTGAACTTTGCGCTTTGGAGCTTCCACAATTTCAACACGCTCAAATAGTTCGTCAGCTTCGGCTTTCGGCTGTGGCGTCGGAACAACTTTTGCCGCTGGAGTTTCGAGCTTCGGTTCTGGTTGAGGCGTACTAATATCAAGCCAGGTACGGTAGCTTAGTTCGGGTTGCTCTTTTGGTGAGGCGACTTTTTTGGGTGCAGCCGTCGGGATTCGCAAACGACCGGCGAATACAGGGTTATCTAAACTGGCATTTATTTTTTGTGACATTTTGTTTTATCGGTTTGTTTTAGTTTTTTGAGTTCGAACAGTTTTTAAGCGACAGGTGCTCCTTTGTTATATCTCGAGGCAATGAAGGCAATTGCGCCAGAGCAAACAATCGTTGCCAGAATAATTGCCAGTGGATTGTTCGTGAAAGTCGCCGAACCAGTATCTGGTGCATCGACCACAGAAAGGACAGTCAACACAACATCGTTACCAGAGCCACCTTTGTAGCTGATGCGGAATTGAATACCGTCATCGGTAAACACGGCGCCTTCAGCCAAGCCTTTAAACCGACCGTTTACTTTGTCGCTGCCGTTGTTGTTGATGATCGTAAATTTACTGCCGACTTTTGGCGTAAAGCCATCAATCGCGTCGACGTTCAAAGTACCATTGCCAAGCGTGACGCTGCCATTTACTTTAATTTGGTCGTATTTGCCTGGTTTTGTGCCAGCCATTTCGAAGTCGTAAATCCCGCCTTTTTCAAATTCGAGATCACCAGTTGTTAGCACACCCGGCGACTTACCCGGAGCGATTGTCCCGCCGGATTTAACCGTCACGTTGCGCACAGTGCCTTTACCACCGACAATACCGCCATCTAGCACAGTTATGTTAAATATTGTTTTTCCATTGTAGTTTCGCCGCAATTTATCGTAAATACTATGGGAACTATCGTAGTCGTCATCGTTGTCCCAATTCTCAACTTTGTAATTAGACTCAATACTCTTGCCGTTTGCAATCAGTTTTCCGCCAGAGCCATTCACGCGAGTTAATTTGTGCCCGTTCTTCACAAGATTACTAATGGTGACTTTGCTTTTGGGGGCCGCGTTACTATCATAGGTTGCGTCCGCGCCAAGTGTAACTTTGGATATTTTAATGTTGCTCGGTGTGCCCTCGCCATAATAGCCATACAGACCTAGTGACAGTGATGCGTGTCGGTATTTCAGACTATCTTGACCAACATACTCATACCCGTTGCCGTTCAACCTGATTGGCACCGTAATAGTATGATTCCCTTCTGCTTGCTGAACAGAAAAAGTCATGGTGTTATTGCCATTTATGGTGACTGAGCTAAAACTATTGAGTGCGGTCGGACTTACACTCGCGACTGTGAGGGTATGCCTGTCCCCTGACAGCGTTACCGAACCCGTACCCTCTTGTATTGCCCGAAACACAGTGTAGTGCGAAAAATTAAGATCCCCCGAACCAAGAGTAGTGGCATGCATGTATACTTGCGCATTTGAGGTAAAGTCATGTGCGCCAAGATTAAACGTACTCAATGCTCCGACGCCAGTCGCATTCCCAATTGTAATTAATGAAGCACTGGCGGATGAGTTTATAACCTCAATACTCGCTCCCAAAGCAACATTTGTATGGAGCTGCAAGTCTATAGAGCAATACTCATCACTGACCGCGCTAAAATCAATGTCACCAGTAATTGTCAAGTCATCAGTACTGCTGCTGCCTTCATTTACAATTGTAAAGTACTTTCTATCAGGGCATTCGGATTCCTGGGTAAATTCGATACCGGCCACCGAAAGGTTATCGATGTCATTTATAAACGGCTCGTTCCAATCAAGTCCAGTATCAGCCGGGAACACCAAGGTGTCGCCGTTAATTGGTGCGGTGTTGCCGCTCCAGTTGGCGCCAGTGGCGAATTTATTGTCGGCCGCTGAACCATCCCAGGTTTTAGTTTCGGCGAACGCTGATTGGTTAGTCAAAAATGCCAGACCCAAAAAACTCAGTACAAATACCGAGCAAAATAACAGTAGTTTTTGCTTTTTCATCTCTTTCCTCACGTGTTTATTTAAAGAACCGTTGCCTATAACGTAAGCGTTTTGGAGCAACTTGTCAACGTTTTTGTTTGGTAATGTGTGCGGGACTACCGTAATCGGGCAAAACAATTTGCGTTGTCTTGCTGGCTGCGATGTCGTGCAAACCTTGCGCCAACCACTTTTTGCCACTCGCGCCGGTAATTGGAATATTTAATTCTGCCGCGAGCGTATTGGCAACCGTCAGCCCAATACGCAAACCCGTAAAACTGCCCGGCCCCTTAAAGCAAACAATGCCGCCGAGATCCGAAAAGTTTTTGCCGTGATCCTTTAAAATACTCAGGATTTTCGTGTGTATAGTTTTTGAGAGTTCGCGGTGCGCTTCCCACGTTTCATAGGCTACTTTTTTGTCGTTGTCAAACAGCCCAATCTCAGACTCGGGTTTGTCGGTGCGAATACTCAGTATGAGCATTTACTGTACCAGCGAGTTGTTCGCACCGGAGCACGTCTCGGAAGGAACAATCTTGAAAACAACCACGCGGTCACGACCTTCGTCAACAGTGTCGTAATTGCTGTCCATATCTTGAACCGCGGTGCTTGCAGGAATGACTTTCAGTATGCTTACGTCACCACCATTTTTGATGTAAGCTGCTTTTACTTTTTCGGCGCGGCGATCTGCAAGTTCGATGTCTTGATTGTTTTGATTGCCAACACTTCCGTACATTTCAATCGTGAAATCCTTGCCGGCCTGTTCCTTGGAGAACTTCGCGAACGGAATAATGTACCCGACTTCGCCGGCTGATTCGTATTCGACTTGTCCGGACTTAAAGTGAATATTGCCGCTTGCGCCAGTTTTGCTGCTATCGACTGTCTTGGCCGTTGTATCGTTCGGACCAAACTTTGCTTTATAGAACGCGTCGAAATCAGCAGCCACCAAACACGCGCCACCTGTCGCAGGAGCCGGTTCAGTACTTGGTTCTGCTATTGGTTCAGCTGAATTACCGGGAATGAGTGCCAGGTTATCCGAACCGAATACGTAGCCGGTCACAACATACTTGCCATCTTTCTTTTCGACGGTCGTACGGCTCATTTTGCCTTGTTCATTTGTTAGATCATACAGGTAGTAGCCGATGCCATTTTGCACGGTTCCTTCTTTGAGCGTGTACTCACCTTTTGTTGCAGCGGCAGCGGCGTCGATAAATTGCTTTTCGGCTTCGGTTGTTGAATTGGTAATTTCATAGAGTTTTTGAGTATCCCCTGCCGCAGCGGCATTCATAAATTCAGTCGAAACGCGCTTGGTCACTGCGGCTGGGCTAAAAAACATGAAGTACAGCGCGATGACAGCGGCAGCCATCACCGCAATAACGATCGCCACAATAATACCGATGAGCCAAAACTTCTTTGAAGACCCCAAGCTGGATGGAGCCGGCGGACTTGCTGGTAGCTGCGTTGGCGGTTCTGGTGGTGTCGGAGCCGGCGTTGGAGCTGGAGCTGGCGTTGGAGCCGGCGGCGTAGCTACGGGTTGTGGAGTTGGCGCTGGTGTTTGTGGGGGCATAAATATTCTCGCTTATGTTTTACGTTACGTCTATTATGTCAATCGCCGCTAAAAATCGCAACCGGCTGGTTACTATTTCGGACTTTACTTCTTACTGTAGTAAGTATCGAAGCCGAAAGGGGTATTCGATAGTAAACCGGCGGCTAGTTTCGCCGAGCACTTCGATGTTTATTTTGAGTCGTTTGCCAGGCAAAACGTGCTCAACAATCGCCGACCATTCAACGACCACGACATCGTGTGGATCGTGCACTTTTTCGTGCAGCTCATGCGTGACAACACCGGCGTCTTGCAGGCGGTAGAAATCAAAGTGATGAATCACAAAATCGGTAGCGTGATACTCGTTGCTGATCGTAAAACTTGGGCTCGACGCCGCGTCTTTGCTCCCCGCGCCCTTCGCCAAACCGCGTGTAAATGTTGTTTTGCCGCCGCCAACATCGCTCAATAGTTCTATGGTTTCTCCGCCTCGCAGGCTTGTACCCATCTTGGCGGCAAGCATTTCAGTTTCGCCGGGACTTTTCGTCACAAACTGTTTTTTCATACTTTCATGCTACCACGAATCCTGGGTACTTCTCGCTGCGTGAGCATATGCGGTATACTTGTCTGTATGTTAGCGTTGGGGCATCAATATATTACCAAGCCAATCCTGAGCTTGCGCACCGGAGCACCAGTCGGCAACACGCTAAGACCGATTATTGATCCGAATAATCTCAAGATCGAGGGGTGGCATGCCGAAGATCGTTTTACAAAAAAACGCGGTGTTATGCTGAGTCAAGACGTCCGTGATGTGCTGATGCAAGGATTTGTGGTCAACGATCACGACGCGATTACCGATCCGCACGAACTCGTCCGGCTCGAAAAATTGCTCCAGATTGATTTTGCGCTTATTGGCAAACCCGTCTACACCGATCGCAAAAAACGCGTCGGCAAAGTGACCGATTACGCGTTCGACAAGGATAGTTTTTTCATTCAAAGGCTGTATATTACAGAGTCTGTTTTTAAAAACCTTGGTGGTGGCACACGGTTAATTGACCGAACGCAGATCGTTGAAGTGACTGATCGTAAGATTGTTGTTCGCGAAGCCACGGCCCAAAATCAAGCATCAGTTCCGGCGGCTATACCAGCTAATTAAAGTCTTTGTTTTCTTCGAGCACTGCTTTAACATCATCATAATTAAACCCTTGGCGCATCAAATAAGCCGTGAGCTTTTGCGGATCCTGATAGCGCGTTTGGGTTTGTTTTTTGGCAACAAGATCTTTGAGTACTTGGCGTTCGTCGGTTTCGTCTTCGGCTAAAACTTGTTGGATAATGTCGTCGGCGATGTGCTTTTGCCGTAGTTCCATTTGTAGTTTTCGCTTACTAGTACTTTTCAGTAAGCGTCTGTTTTCAACCCAAGACATAGCAAACTTTTTGTCATCAACGTAGCCTGCACGGTTCAGCCGACTAATAATTTTATCGATAATATCAGGAGTGTACTCTTTGCGTTTTAAATAATCCCGTAGTTCCCATTCGGAGCGACTTCGGCGCATGAGTAGATCAAGCGCGCGCATGTAGGCTTTGTCTTCGACTGCGGTTTTTTGAAGTTTTTCTAATGCTTCGGGCGTAAATTCTTGATTGATCCGCAGACTAAGATTCAAAAGTTCATTCTCGGAAAAACTAAACGCGTATTTGCCATCGACATATATAGAATAGCGATCCTGGCGCTTGACCTGTTGCTTGATGTCGGTGATTTTCATCTCGCTAGAGCCTCCATGAAATGTTTAGATGACTCCTGCGACCAAACAAATTGTCTCGTTCAAGATTGCACATAGTGGCTCTAACGGGATTCATGATTCTATTTTAGTAGAATTTTTCGATCACGTCGCGCAGACCGTCGGTCGCAAGATCTGGGTTTTCTTTTACAAGATTTTTTACTTCAGCAAGCGTAAACCATTTGAGTTCGCTGACTTCGCCTGGATTAGTTTTAAATTCTGTTTTTGCGCGATTAACAACGACTTTGTACACTTTGTTGAAGCGATTCATCTTGCGCCACTCAAAAGTGATGGAATTTTCGTACGCGCCAATCTCTTGCAGCTCAACGTTTGTAAGACCAATTTCTTCATCAAGTTCGCGCAGGGCTGCTTGCAAATATTCTTCGTTCTCATCAACATGACCAGCGGCTGAATCATCCCAACGACCAGGATACAGCTGCAAGGTATCGGCTCGCTTTTGGAGCAAAATATTCCCGCTCTTATCTTCAACCATGATGCGCGCAATTCGGTGACGCAGTCCTTGCTCCCAAATTTCCTGTTTGGGCTTGGCGCCAACCGGCTGATCCTGCTCATCGACCACCATAATTAACGGCTCATTTGTACTCATCCCTAAAGCAGCCCATCCTTTTTTAGCTGCTGTGTAAGCATTGGCAGTTCGGCAAAGCCCGAAGCGCCGCCAAGGTGATGGCCTTTTTTTACAATCAGGAATGTTCCGTCAACTCGTTCGCATAAAACTTTGGCGTCTTCAATATCACAATACGGATCATTATCGCCATGCACGAAGTAAAAGCTCTCTGCTTTTTGCTTGAGCTTTTCCGGATCGTAGTTGTTCAAAAATAAATCGTCAAACAGATCATCGGAGAATTCGCCAAGTTTTTTAGTAAACTTTTCGTTCAAAAAAGTCCCGACTAAAACTACAGCTTTGGCCTGCGGAAACCAATCGGCAAGCAACAAATTTAGAACGGTTGTCGCACCAGAAGAATGTCCTACAAGAATATTGTCCGTAAAATCCCATCCCGAACCTTTTAAGAATTCTTCGTAAGTCTGCCAGTTTGGCCTATCGCAATTGGGCAGTTTTGGTGCATACACTTCATACCCGCCTGCTTCTAGTTGCTGCTTAAGCCAGGGCTGCCAATTATGCGTCGGACCACTGCTTGTTCCGTGTAAGATTACTGCTCGTTTCACGCCTCAATCACCTTTTTTGGTTTCCTCCGATGTTTGGATTTTTTTGGTCAGTTCTTCGAGGACTTTTGGATTTTCGGCCAGATACGTCTTGGCGGCTTCGCGGCCTTGGCCGATTTTTTCGTCGTTGTAGGCGTACCATGCGCCGGCTTTTTCGACGATTCCCGCTTCGGTGGCCAGATCTAACACGTCCCCGGTTTTGCTGATTCCTTGGTTGTACATAATGTCGAACTCGGCTTGCCTAAACGGCGGTGCAATTTTGTTCTTGACCACTTTAACGCGTGTACGGTTGCCGATAATTTCGTCGCCAGCTTTAATTTGCCCAATCCGACGAATATCCATCCGAACAGAGGCATAAAACTTCAGCGCGTTACCACCGGTCGTTGTTTCAGGATTGCCAAACATCACACCGATTTTCATGCGGATTTGGTTGATAAATAT
>CAYQXB010000025.1:4184-8416 GCA_964421475.1 uncultured Candidatus Saccharibacteria bacterium | reverse complement strand
CTTGCACGCCTTCGCTGAGGGCTTTTTCCATGGCGACGACGGTTTCTTCTAACCACCACTGGCGGAATTGATCCTCGGAATCAGCTACTCCGTTTTCGGTAACAATAATCGGTTTTTTGTAATGCGCCCAGACTCGTAGTAGCAGCGGATACAAGCCCTCTGGTTCCATGTACCACCCGAGATCATTAAGCGGCACGCGAGGATTATCGCGCTTAAAATGTTTGTAGTAATCCGAAAAGTAATAATTAAAGCCGATGAAATCTTGCTGTTTTCTCACTCGATTTAAAAACCACCAGTTCCAAGCATAGCGCATAACTTTCGTCGTGCTGGTATCCCAAAAGTTATGCGGACGCTTGGCTTGAATATTTGCCAGCTGCGACGCAAGACCAATCATCAAACTTGGTTTTTTGGTTTTTAAAATCTTATAGGCTTTTTTGTGCGCTTTTACCAAATTAAAGTACACGATCGTTGACGTAATGACGTTGTGTTTTTGCGGCGGCCAGTCACCATACAAATAGCCAAACGTCACGTAAACATTTGGCTCGTTGAGCGTAATGACGTAGCTAACATCTTCGACGTATTCGTCGGCAACCTTTTGCACAAACCGCCAAAAGTATTGCAAGTTGGAGCGTTTTTCGAACCCGCCTTTATCAGCAAACCACGTTGGCAACGTCCAGTGCCAAATATTAAGAAACGGTTCGAGCCCACGTTTGCGAAGCTCGGCAATATAGTTTCGGTAATACTCAACTTGTTTTTCATCCCACTTGCCTTCTTCGGGTTCAAGTCGCGACCATTCAATTCCAAAACGAAGCGCATTCAGGTTGAGATCCTTTTTGGCAATGTCAAAATCCTGCTCGAAACGTTTGTAGTGTTCGACGCCTTTGCCTGAAATATAATTTTCTGGCTCCTCGGCTTTGCTTTTTATATCGCGCCAACCCGGCAGCCAGCCAATGCGTTGATGTGCCGTTCGCGCTAAATTTTTTGCGTTTGTTTGTTCCCATTCACTCCACTGATTTATATTGTCGCCCTCTACTTGGTGTGATGCGGTGCTTGCCCCCCAAAAAAAGTTTTGCGGAAACTGGCTTTTGTATTTATCCATCCAGTTAGAACCTCCGCGCGCGTTTTAAGTTACTCTTTGGGCATGGTCTTTCACAAAAATAGTTATCGTACATAGTGACTCTAGCTGAATCCATAAGCTTTATTCTATCACTTTAGCGCGCATGTAGTGCGCTTTGTCGGCGGGATGTAGTCGTTCCAAACTATACCGTAGTGCAGTACGCGGCATGACAGCAGCGTATTGATCAAGAAATACTTTGAGCGCCGCTTCATCTTTTTTGCCGGCTTCGCGCAGCATCCATCCAACCGCCTTGTGAATTAAGTCATGTGTGTCCTCAAGAAGCATCTCGGCAATTTTAAATGTATCTTGTAAATCGCCGGAACGAATAAACTGCCACGTGCTAACCATTGCGATGCGGCGCTCCCACATGTTTTTTGATTTTGCAAGCTTATAAAGTGGTTGGCGTGATTTGTTTTGCAAATAGCCGCCGACGATATCGTGACAGCTGACATCAACTAAATCCCAATTGTTAATACGATCGGTTCGTTTGAGATACAAATCGTACAAAACTTTTTTATGTGACTCGCTTGCACGTTTAGATTGCGTAACCATAATAACTAACGCGCAGAGCCGATGTTCGTGAATTGGACTTTCTAATAATTTTTCAATTTCGGTTGTGTCGAGGTCTTTGTATTGCTTGGCGATGCTTCGGGTGAGTGGCACACGCAACCCGATAAATTGATCGCCTGCCGCATAACCCCCATCGTACGTCTTGAAAAATTTTTGTAAAAACAGCGCATCGTTCGGATTTTCGTATGCGTTTAATGCGACTTCAACATCGTGCGCGGTCACTGGCTTTACCGTCCGAACTCATTGGCATTCTTTGCAAATAATGTTGCGGCAACGCGCACGACTTCTGCCAAGCCATCAAGATTTATTTTCTCTATCTTATTGAAGCGGATACAGCTTTTGCCAATACTGACTTTGCCGAGTTTGTCTTTATACGCTTCTGGAATATACTGCCCGTCTTTGACTGCGCAGATATATACTGCAACGTAATTTTTTTGATTAGCCAGCGCAATTAGCGGCCACTCGCCGAGTGTGCCATTGGCAAATTTGTACGCGCTCAAACCATAGCCAATTGCCGCCCCGCCGCCCATATTCTCGAATATTTTTCGATCAAGTTTCGGTGCAGATTCACGAATGAGCTCATCCAGTTCCCGTAGCATTGGTTCGCGCTCGCCGGCTTTTGCAAAGTATTCATCAATTGTCTTGGCTTCGACTTTCATTTTGAAAGTCTAGATTCCCATCGCACCGATAATTGCGCCCATAATCATCAAAGTCACAAACTCATGGGCGATATTCAGAACCGTCAGTTTGAGCGGTCGGCATTCAAACGAATCGTGCGTGATGAATCGGGCGGCTATTAACCCAAGCCATAGCCAAAACGCAGTGGTCAGTGCATCTTGAAGAAACGAACTGCCGAAATAGTAGTTCGCAAGATATACAGCATGCGCCAACACATAGGCAGTAATGAAACTAACGAGTATCGAAATAATGATTGGTCGCCAGCCGTTTTTTGCAGCTTCTTTTTGGTCAACCCGAGCGAGCTTCATCCACATTTTTCCAAATACGGGCGGCGCATACCAAATCGATCCCACGACTATACTGGAGACAACTGCGAGCACAACCGCCAAATAATTTACATCTACGTTCATATGAACCCCCTTTTTAAAATCGTTCCTGCAACTGATTATGCGCCGAGTGACGCTATTCGTCTAGCGTTATTTCTTGGATGTTGGCTCGTCATCATTGTCGCTAAGACGTCTCATGGCGCGCGCTGAAACTTCGTGCCGAGCAACATATCGAAGCAGATAACTTGCCGTACTGGCAATAATACCAACGCCAATAAGAATATAAAAAATCGTAAAGATTTTGCCCACATCGGTCTGCGGCGTAATATCGCCGTACCCAACGGTCGCGAGCGTCACGACACAAAAATAAATGCTATCGAGCCAACTAAGATCTTCGACAATATGATAAAACACCGCGCCAATCATCAACACCGTCAGCAAAACAAACAAGATTTTTTTTGGACTAACTTGGTCGATAAGCGAATTCCCGGTCTGCATATTACCTCTATCATACCACTCATTGTGGGTTACAATGAATACAAATAAGGAGTTTGTTATGTTACAACAAATCAGTGAGTTAGTTCGGCGCAGAGATTTCTATGTTGTTGTATTGTTGGCATTAGTTCTTGGTGCAATAACGGGATTTGTCACTGTGTTGTTTGAGTTTTTGCTACACGCGTTGCAGCAGTTTTTGTGGATAACGGTTCCGGCGAACATTGCGATTCATCAGGATTTTTATCCGCTGCTGGTTCTTGGCATTGGCGGATTGATCGTTGGTACGCTCGTGCATATTTGGGGTGAATATCCTGCTTCAATCGAAGAAGCTTTAGCGGAGTATAAAAAAACTCACCAGTTTGACTACAAACATTTGCCGCAAGCATTTATTATTGCCGTTTTGTCACTTGGGTTCGGAGCAGCACTCGGACCAGAAGCCGGGCTCACTGCGATTATTGGCGGGCTGGCAACCTGGATTGGTTTACAGCTTAAGAAAGTTATCAAACTTTCGGGTGTCGAATATTTGACCATTGGTAGTGTCGTCGGTGCCGTGTTTCATTCGCCGCTTGGTGGAGCATTTATTGTCGATGGTGCTGCAAAAAAACAATCGTCAGTTGATCGTGTCTGGCTGACAATCTGTGGAATCGTAGCCGGAGTTGTTGGTTGGCAGGTCTACAAATTTGCTTCATCAGGCGAAAACTACTTTGATCTTGGAACTATCGTTTATAATTTTCAGATTGTTGATCTGGGGCTTGCTTTGATACCCGCCCTTGCCGGCGTTGCAGCGGGTTTAAGTTTGGCGGTCGCGGGAAAATATTTGGAAAAACTATTCCTGCCGCTGAAGTCAAAACGATATTTGTCGGCCGCAATCGGCGGAATTGGTTTTGGCGTACTCGTCGTCTTCTTCCCTTTGTTGTTGTTCTCTGGTCATGAAGGTGTTCGCGATATTGTGAGCGGCTATGCGACCATGGGCGCCGCAACTTTAATTACTCTCGGGCTTTTAAAAACAATCGTCGCTGCACTGTGCCTCGCAACGGGCTGGAAGG
>CAYQXB010000025.1:1978-4174 GCA_964421475.1 uncultured Candidatus Saccharibacteria bacterium | reverse complement strand
CTGGCGCAGCAATTGGAACTGGTATTGCCTTGTTATTTCCAGTTGTTCCGGCAATGCTTGGACTGGCTGCCGGACTCACTGCAACGCTAGGATTTTTGCTCAAAAAACCGGTGGCAGCAATTTTGTTTGCTGTGTTTTTCTTTCCAGTTTCGCTGTGGCCGGCTATTGTCGTTGCCGGTTTTGTGGGCGCCCGAGCTAATCAAGTGGCCAGCAAAAAATTAGCTCAGTTTATTTAGCGTCTTGTCGGTTACGGGTATTATTACTACGCTTTCGATTTCGAAAATCTTTGTGCTGCAATTCTTGTTTTAGTCCGTCAAGGCGCAAAATGTAATCCTCGTAGGGCTTGAGCAAACTCGAATATTGCCAGTTTGGCGTCATGATTTTCTCTAAGCGCTTTTTGCCCGCCAGGTATTCGGCCAAACACAAAAAGTCGCCGTCGCCGGATACGATCACTGCTTTGTCATAATTTGGCAACTCTTTCATAGCATAAAGCACAAGCTCGGCATCGATGTTCCCTTTTACTAATTTTTTCATTGTGCCACTCGAATCGTAATCAATGCCACCAGCGATTGTCGGCTTGAGTACAATTAAATAACCAGCTTCGTGCAGCTGCGTGTACATTGCTTCGTTCTCCGGCATGTATCCAATAAACAAATACGCCGTGTCAACATTGTGTTTTTCGCGGAGGAACTCACGGAACTTTCGCCAATCCATCTTCCAGCCGACTTTTTGCACACCAAGGTTTAGGTTCTGACTGTCAACAAAGGCGTAGTTTGCTTTTGGCTTTTTACTAAATGGTTTCATTTTCCCTTATTGTATCAGATTATTTACGATAGCTTTGCCGCAACAGCATCTTCGCCAAAGTGTTTCTCGAGCCTAAGTTTTATTGAGCGCGGATGTCGTCCGAATTCTTTGGTCAATTTTTCTACGTTAATTGGTTTGCCTTTTGAAAATAGTTTTACAAGTTTGGCGTCATCGGATTCTTGCCACGGCCGATAGGCGTTTGGGTATGTCTCGCGCATTTTATCGAGTTTTTCTTGCCACGGACCTTTGTTGGTCTTCGGTTTGATGTTAGCGAGTTCGGCTCGACGTTTTTCGATATTGGCACGCAAATGTTCGAAGCGTTTTTTGTCAGACGTCGATTTTGTGCGTAACATTTCATCGATTTTTAAAGCCTCCGGACTTACTCGCAGCGCCATTTGGTTAATGCCGGCCAGGCTCAACGTCTGCAAACTTTTTACGCGCGACAACGCCACGTAGCCCATGCCTTCGACAAATGCTTTGCTTAAATCAATTCGCGCCGCGTCCAAAGTCATGCCCTGACTTTTATGCACCGTAATTGCCCAGGCTAATCTGAGCGGAATTTGCGTTAAGCCAGCTCGTTTTTTATCTCCGTCGCGCAGCTCCCAGGTTTCGGGCTCGATGGTGATTGTTCGTCCATTTTTAAGTTCAACTTTTGGATAGTCCGTTCCCTTTTCAAAATCGACAACTGTGCCAAGCGAGCCGTTGACGTATTTTTTTTCGGGATTATTTTTGATACACATTACCAGCGCACCTTTTTTGAGCACCAGTTCTTCATTTGCCAAGCACGAACGTTTGAGGTTTTCGACATAGTTGCTGCTGCCCGTGGTTTCCATATGATAGACGTGTTCTTTGGTTGTCAGTTGTGCCAGCCGACGCTTATTTATTGCATCAACATCGATGTTTGTAGTGTGTAGTTCAGTGGCTTCGACAAACGGATCGTATGGTTGGCGGCGAGCCAGCAACGCTTCGCCGTGCCGGCGGCGTAAATCGTTAGCGCGAATCGCACTTAAAATTTCCAGGAATGTATCGTCGTCTTGACGGTGCTGCTCGCTCAAATAGCAAATCACCGGATCGAGTTCTTCCCACGCTTTGGAACTAACCACAAATGCACTCGCTTCTTGCCGGCCGCGCGTTACTGGCGGCAATTGAAAAAAATCGCCACATAAAATTACTTGGAGTCCGCCGAATGGTTCGTCTTGTTCGCGCACAGCGCGCGTAATTTCGTCGATCATATCTAACCGATAATCGTGCAACATCGAAATTTCGTCGATCACCAGCACATCACTTTTTTTAATTGTTTCGCGGCGCGTTTTGTTCAATCCATCGGCAAATTTTTTGGGCAACTCATCATGAATCCCAATCCCGCTCCACGAGTGAATCGTATTGCCCCCA
>CAYQXB010000025.1:852-1968 GCA_964421475.1 uncultured Candidatus Saccharibacteria bacterium | reverse complement strand
CGTAGCCGCCAAACCAGTTGTAGCCGTAACCGCAACATGTTTGCCTGATCTTTTTGCGTGTCGAATAAATTGATTCAACAGATGCGTTTTGCCCGAACCAGCCGGTCCCGTCAACATGACGCTTTCGCCGTTCAATAAAATTTCCAGTGCCAACGCTTGATCCATAGTGCGCTTAAGTATACAAACTTTAGCGTTTTTGGCAATGTGTTTTGAACCACGCGGCAATGACAGGAATATCCAGACGTTCCACCGCAACGCGTACGGCAAAGTCTTCTAACTCTTTCTGCGATGATTTCAGATTATAGCCGTTGATCTTGAGGAACGTTAGCGAAGTAAGCATCGCTGTGCGCTTGTTGCCATCAACAAACGGATGATCAGCGACAATACCGCGGCACAATGCAGCTGCTTTATCAAAAATTGTTTTGTACAATTCCTGACCAAATACTTCTTGGTGTTGCGATGCAATAACTGATTCCAAACGATCCAAATCGCGCAAACCCTGTCCGCCACCTGTTTCGTTTAACACAAGTACATGCAATTCAAGAATATGTTCAACAACAAGAAACTTCATGATGCTTACCGATCAGCAAGGTTTTCAAATGCCTGATGATACTTGTCGAGTATCTGCCGTGCGGCGTTGATAACCTCGCTGTCGGTCGCCGAAGTCTGTAGCTCAACTTTTTTGACAACCGAAATTTCGACAGTGTCACCTACCTGTAAACTACCTTGCTTTAATGCTTTGGCCGGAATGGTTACGCCGGCACTGGAGCCGATCTTGATGATTTTTTGCGTCGATGTGATCATGTTTATAGCCTAGCACAAGCATCTTTTTATTACAATATTATTATAATGTTTTACAGAATTATCGGATGTGAAATGTGCGGATCCCTTTGAGTGCGAGAGTTGAAAGCAAAAATGCGCCAGCTGGAATCAACGCATTCAAAAACGGATGATCGTTTTTTATAACCAGCAAGAAACTACACACCACGACGTAGGTCAAAATTGTAATCGCAATGCGGCGCGACCAGCTTTTTTCCCACTGCTTTTCTTTTTCGACTCGTTTGTTTCGAGCTTCAATTGCGGCAACCCTTTTTTCAAGCTCTTCTAATGTTTTCA
>CAYQXB010000025.1:0-842 GCA_964421475.1 uncultured Candidatus Saccharibacteria bacterium | reverse complement strand
ATCTTTTATACGGTCTATCAGACCGAACTCCCCGAGATCTTCTAATGTTTTCATGCGTCAACATCTTCTAAGCTATGAACAATAGTAATGTGATCTTTCCAGTTTTCATCGAGGTGATGGCTCGCAAATTTTTCTGGCCCGCGTTCGACGATAATTCCTGAGCAAGACAAATTGAGCGCCAGTTGTGCGTCAACATGCTGGTCACCAATAACCAAAATCTCTTCTGGCGCAAAGCCTTCGTCGTCGAGCAAAGTACCGAGCACTTTGGTGTTTGGTTTTTTGTAATCTGAATCATCGCCACAAACTATGTGGTTAATGTGATTTTTGAGCGAACTTCGTTCGACTAAACTACGTGGACTTGCACTACCCCTCCCGCGATGACTTCGGTTCGTAACAATCACCTGTTTAATGCCTCGTGTGGTCAATTTTTGCGCCAACTGAACTGCATCTTGTAATAAATGCATTTCGGCATCGGCGTACTCGCCGTAGGAGATCACAGGGGCCTGCTTGGTCAGGCGCACCCGGTCGCCGGTGTGCTCGAGCGCGCATCCGCTGCGCCCGATATCGCCTCCCGTGCTGATTTCCGTTGTGGCCGAAGCCAGAAGGTAGGCGTTGGAGGCGATGTCGTCGACGAAGCTGTGCAGGGCGGGAGTGTCGGCATGCCGCACCAAGGTCAACAGCTGGCTGTGGTGCATCGCGAACACGAGAGCGGTCGACGCACAGTGACGCCCCAGTTCGCGGGTCACACCGCACAACTGGGCGAGCGAGACACCTTCCCCTCCGCGCTCGGCGGGGATCGCGCACGTGAGGAGGCCGCTGCTACGCAGAGCCTCGAGGGCCTC
>CAYQXB010000024.1:0-8588 GCA_964421475.1 uncultured Candidatus Saccharibacteria bacterium | reverse complement strand
GACAAAAGCATAAGCATTTGCTATAATTGGGGCTATGACATACGAAAATAGTACTCCATCAACTCAAGAGCAACGAGATCGAGCCAACCAAATGGGTGATAGGCTTGCAGCCAAAGCACGGCGTAACGAAAAGCTTAGCGGGCTATTTTCGACTCGGCAAAAGTTACTTGCGGCTGGTCTTGCAGCAACTGCTACGGTTGGTGCGGTGACTGGTATTGAGCATAACATTGATAACGATAACCCGCTCAGAACTAAGACAGCAGCTGAAGTGGGCGAGGCTCCTCGTCAAGTCACCCCAAGTCAAATTTCATCTCATGAGACGTCGCCTTCGACAACTATGGTAACTGTTGGTGAAGGCCAAGGCTCATATCAAGTTGTGGCCGGTGCTGTAGAGCAGGGTATTGTGAGCCCTGAAGACGCAGCACAAATTCAAGCTGATGTTCAAGCACAGTACGATGCAGCACCTGATAAAACGATGCATCCCAATCAGCAAGTTTCGGTTCAAGTAAGCCAATAAGTTAAAAAGTCTAGCGTAAGCTTTATCCACAAAAACACCACATGTGTGGTGTTTTTTGATAAAAGGTCAAAATTGTGGATAAGTCATACTAAAACAGGTGAGATTAGTATTGCATGTGGGTAGGTGTGGGTAGTATATTGATGGTCAGTGGGTAAGCGTGGGTTGACCCAACTACGAAAAAACAAAAAACCAAAGTACCAATAACAAATAACAAAGGCTATGCCCAATGCCCCAGGTGGACTATTTCGAAAGGAAGCTCGACGACAAACGACGGTTAACTATACCGACGGAATTGCGTGTTGAGTTTGCAAGCGGAGTAGTCGTATCGCGCGGATTCAAAAACTATCTGCACGTGTATCCCCGGGCCATATGGAACGAACTCGTTGAGCCGCAGCTGCAAGGAAACATCCTTGACGAAAAGACTGCGGATCTTAATATTCAGTTCCGAATGGGTAAAAGTGAAGCCGAGCTTGATCAAAAGCAAGGTCGCATTAGTCTTGATCAGCACTTGCTGGATTTTGCGGGCATCGATAGGGATGTCGTGGCGATTCGAGCAGGGAAGTATTGGCGCTTGCAAGCGAAATAATTTGCTTGGCACGTACATTAAAAATTTAGCAGAAACCAGATACTAACATGAGAGGTTAGCTATTTGGCAATCAACAAGTGGTTCAAAGGTGATCCACTGAAAAAAATCACTCGCACCTTTCTTAAAAACACCTCCCAAAACTCCACCTCACACAAAGTCTCTCAAGGTGAATAGTCGGTAAGAAGTAAATGGGCAAGATTTTCCTTCGGGAACATCTCTTTCACTTCCTACGTATATGACTATTCGCCAAGGCATTAGCTTCTTTTTAAGAAGTTAACCAAACAAAAACAAAAACGTACAAAAACAAAAACAGTTGATTGCCGATTAGGTGACCTCACAACAAAACAAAAACATTCTTCTTCGCATAAAGCTTCGAAGGATAAAAAACAAAAAAAGTCACCACTCACTCACTTTTCGTTTGAAGAAAAGGTGAGGGGTAAAAAAGTAAACGAGGCATATGCCCCAGCACATTCCAGTACTCCTAGAAGCTACACTTGACGTGCTGTCGCCAAAACAGGGTGAAACATACCTGGATTTGACGGCAGGCTACGCAGGTCATGCGAGCAGGATTCTGGCAATGACCGGAAAAGATTCAGGCAGCGTGCTTGTTGATCGCGACGAAAATGCAATCAACGAACTGCGAAAAACATTTGCCGAGCAAGAGGTACAGATCGTCCAAAGCGATTTTGTCAGAGCTGCTCAACGCGAAGTAGAGGCAGGGCACCGGTTTGATCTCATCCTTGCTGATTTGGGCGTTTCCTCGCCGCACCTTGACAATGCAAGCCGCGGATTTTCATTTAAAGAATCCGGACCACTCGATATGCGCATGGATCAATCGCAGGAAATTTCTGCGTACCAGATCGTCAACAAAGCGAGTCGCAAAGAACTTATCGACATACTGAGAGAGTATGGAGAGGAATATCGTGCGCCGAAAATTGTTACCGCCATCGAGAAGTCTCGGCCAATTGAAACGACCGACGAGCTTGCTGCAATCATCGAACGCGCTGTGCGACAGAAAAATCGCAGCAAAGTTCACCCGGCTACCAAAACCTTTCAGGCCTTGCGGATTGCGGTGAACGATGAGCTAGGGCAACTGCAAAAAGCGTTGCCGATCTGGGTGAATTTGTTGAAACCTGGTGGGCGACTAGCGGTCATAAGCTTCCATAGCTTAGAAGACCGCATCGTTAAGAAATACTTTGCTGATCATAGCGAAGGATACGATGCAGACCTGCAGCTGTTGACCAAAAAACCGATAACAGCGTCGAATGATGAATTAGTTTTCAATCCGCGTTCGCGTAGTGCAAAATTACGCGGCGTAGCCAAAATAAAAACAGAAAGGGGCTCACATGCCGATACAGGTTAAAAGTAGCTCCAGAACCTACAAAGTTCGCGTTAAAGTAATTTAACAAAAATTTTGTAGCCCGGCTCTTTCATTACAGAAAGGGCCGGGAACCAAAACAAAAATACAAACTAAAACAGAAGCCTCACAAAATCTGAGGGACGGACAAAAACAAACATGACATACTCCAGCTCTATGAGCGTGAGCCGCAACTATTACGCCCAGCGTAATCAGAACAGCACCAGCTTTCGCGGCAGCAAAAAAGGCATTGGTCCGATCAGCAATTCGATTGTGCTGATTGTACTGGCGTGTTTGCTCGGGTTATTTTACCTCGCGCAAGTTACCAAGACTAACTCATTTGGCTATACAATAAATGAGTTGACGCAAAAACAGGCTGAGCTCAAGTCAGAACACGATCAGCTCGAAGTTGCCTCTGCTCGACTCCAATCACTCGAGCGCGTTAAGAGCAGCCAGCCGGCGGGCCAACTTGTTTCAGCTGCGCCAACTGCCTCAATTACGAATTAGTTTTATGCCACCACTCACTGCGACAAAAGCTTCCAAGCCGGTAAATATTCTGCTGCGTGCCAAAATCTGGTACGTTATTTTGCTGTGTATTTGTGCAGTTTTTTTGGTGCGATTATTTTACTTACAAGTTATACGACACGATTATTACCGAACCGCAGCGCTGCAAGGGCAGTACAAAGAGTACGAAATTCCGCCAGAACGTGGTGTTATCGAAGCGCACAATGGCGACCAAATCATCCCAATAGTTTTAAACGAAACAAAATACACTTTGTTTGCTGATCCGAAATTTGTTGAAGATCCGGTTGACGCCAGCGCACAAGTTCAAAAAATTGTTGGTGGCAACGCAAAAGAATACGAAGATTTAATGCGGCTCGATACGCGCTACGCGATTCTCAAGAAAAAACTAACCAAAGATCAGAGCGAGGAAATTACCGCACTCGAACTAAAGGGAATTGGAACCCGCGAAGCATCGTACCGCACGTATCCGCAGGGCGCGTTGGCTTCGCAAATACTGGGGTTTGTGAATGACGAAGGGCAGGGAACATATGGTATCGAGCAGTATCTGGATGATCGGCTAAAAGGCAAGCCAGGGCAGCTTAAGGCGATTACTGACGCCAAAGGCGTGCCGTTGGTTGCCAACGAGGACAACGTGATTCAAGATCCGCAGCAAGGACAACGCGTGGTTCTGACGATTGAAATGTCGATGCAGCAACAACTTGAACAAATCCTCAAAAAAGGTTTAAGCCGCGCCCAGTCCAAGTCGGGGAGCGCGCTTATTATGGATCCATACACCGGTGAAATTAAAGCTATGACCAACTATCCAACGTACGATCCAAATAAATTTTCTGAAACCAAAGATGTCGCGGCGTTTAACAACGCGGCGGTGAGTAGTCCGCTTGAAGTTGGTTCGGTGATGAAGCCGTTGACGCTCGCAGCAGCGCTCGACCAGGGCGCGGTGACCCGAAACAGTAGTTACTATGACCCGAGTTTTTTCAAAATCGGCGATGCAACGATTACCAATGTTGAAGAAGTTGGTGGTGCCGGGCAAAAAAGTGTCCGTGACATTTTAGAGCAATCACTGAACACCGGCGCAACGTGGTTGCTTATGCAAATGGGCGGCGGCAAAATTAATGAGCAAGGACGCGTCAACTGGCATAACTACATGACCGAGCATTATCGGTTTGGCAAAAAGACCGGAATTGAACAAGCACAAGAAGTCAGTAACGCAGTGCCGGATCCGCGTGATGGTTATGGTCTGGACATTACTTACGCCAACACGGCGTTTGGGCAGGGTATGGCACAAACGCCATTGCAAATGGCCGCGGCGCTCTCCAGCGTGGTAAATGGGGGAACGTACTATCGCCCACGATTGATTGACCGAACAGTCAACCACGACGGCACCGAAACAATCGTAAAACCAGAAGTGCTCAAAGATAACGTCGTAAAACCAGAGACAAGCAAAACGATTATTGATTTTATGCAGGGCGTGATTCGTCGAAACTACTTTGTATATGGGATGAAGGAAGTTCGCCCCGGCTATAAAATTGGCGGCAAAACCGGAACGGCTCAGATTGCTCGACCCGAAGGCGGATATTTTGAAAACAAATTTAACGGCATGTTCACCGGGTTTGTGGGCGGCGATAAAGTCCAGTATGTGATCGTCATTCGCGTGAATGAGCCAGGCATTCCCGGCTACGCTGGTTCAAAAGCGGCCGGACCGATTTTTGCAGATGTTAGCGACATGCTGCTTAATAATTTTAACGTGTTACCAAAATCTGCGAATTGAAGCGCGTAAGGTATACTATTAGGTAGAAAATGAAAACAAACATCAGAAAAAATCAGGGGCAATCCGTATGAATCCACTTGCCCGACATGACCGACGGCGACCTGTAAACAGCACTGGCGAGACCAGCACGCAACGGCGGCATCGACCCGACTACGTATTGATAATTATCAGCGCACTACTGTTGGTTATTGGTCTGGTGGTTGTTTTTTCGATTAGCCCGGCGCTTGGCTCGCAAAAAAACGTGGGCGAGAGTTACTTCGTCAATAAGCAGATTATCGCCATTATCCTGGGTATTGTTTCTTTTTTGGTGGTCAGCAATTTGCCGCCAAAGTTCTGGCGGCGGCTCGAAATTCCGCTGCTTGTTGCGGCGCTGATTGCATCGCTCGCAGTGCGCGTGCTCGGTGAAGAGGTCAACGGCGCTTACCGTTGGGTGCAAATCGGCGGTTTGTCTTTCCAAGCCGCAGAACTTATTAAAATGGCGTTGATTGTCTGGTTAGCAGGATTTTTGAGCGATCGAAAACGAGAAGGCACACTTAATGATTGGAAAAAGACGATCCGGCCACTATTCATTGCGCTTGGTCTGATTGGTGGCGTCGTCGTTATGCTGCAAAGCGATCTGGGTTCGGGGGCGGTTATGATTGCTATTATGGGGGCGATGACTTTTGTGGCTGGGTTTCCACTCAAAAAAGTTTTCATCGCTGTGGCGATACTCGGAATTGGTGTTTCGATGGCGATTGCGATTAGTCCGTATCGCCGCGAGCGCGTGCAAACATTTTTGAACCCCACCGCAGACTGTGAAGGTGCGGGATACCAAAGTTGTCAGGCGTTAATTGCGGTTGGTTCCGGTGGCATGTTTGGGTTGGGGCTGGGGCGTAGCGTGCAGGCGTATGGGTATGTGCCGGAGGCGGGCAATGACTCGATCTTTGCAATTTACGCAGAGAAATTCGGATTTATCGGGACCACTGTACTCATTGGATTATTCGTGGCGTTGTTTGCGCGTATCATGCGCGTCTTAGAAAGAACCCCGAATGATTACATGCGACTGCTGGTGACGGGCGTACTGGCGTGGTTAAGCACACAGACGATTATAAATATTGGAGCTATGGTTGGATTGTTGCCGCTTAAAGGCATTACGCTGCCATTTATTAGTTATGGAGGCACCAGCTTGATTTTTGTGACAGCTGCAATTGGCATAGTTTTTAGTGTTTCGCGGTATACTACATATGAAGTTAATGCAAAGAATGACGAGGGCAGCAGCCATGAAAATTCTGCTAGTCGGCGGGGGGAGCGGCGGCCACATTACGCCGCTACTCGCCGTCGCTCATAAATTAAAACAAACGCACCCCAAAGCTCATATTGACTACGTACTTGAGCGGGGCAATGGTTTCACTGCCTTGGTGCAGGGAAGTGCGGACGTTGATCAGTTGCATGGTATCTTTGCCGGAAAGTTCCGACGATACCACGGCGAGACTTTTTTACAACACCTACTTGATATCCCTACAATACTTAAAAACATTCGAGATTTTTTCTTGATGCTGCTAGGAATCGTCCAGAGTTTCTTTTTGCTGCTTCGACTCCGACCCAACGTCGTCTTTATCAAGGGCGGCTTTGTTGGTGTTCCGATTGGATTGTGCTGTGCACTGCTCCGGATTCCATTTATTACCCATGATTCTGATACGGTTCCGGGTTTGGCGAATCGTATTGTTGGTCGTTGGGCAAAAACTCACGCCACCGGTATGCCGACCGAATTTTATAATGTGCCCAAAGAAAAACTGCGCTACGTTGGTATTCCTCTGGCGGCGCAGTATAAACCGGTAACGAACACAATGCTGGCGGAGTATCGCCACGAAATTGGTGTCCCTAAAGACGCGCTGATGCTTGCCGTGACTGGCGGTAGTCTTGGTGCGGTCCGTGTCAACGATGCCGTGCTAGCAGTTGCAGCCGAGCTGCTTTCAGCGCATCAAAAATTGTATATTTTTCATCAAACCGGCGGTCAGCAAGCGAATATTTACGACTCCCTGCAGCCAGAACTTCGTAAACGAGTTATTGAAAAACAGTTTGTTGATAATTTGTACGCCTACATGGGTGCGGCCGATATAATTCTGGCTCGCGCCGGAGCGACAACAATTGCCGAAATAGGAGCGCTTAACAAAGCGTGCGTGTTGGTGCCAAACCCAATTTTGACTGGTGGTCAGCAACCAAAAAACGCCGCACATTTGCAAGAAAAAGAAGCAGCCGTGGTTGTTACCGAGCCTGAAGCAGCCGATCCGGAGTTGCTGATCCGAGTAGTAACCGAGTTGCTTGAAGCGCCAGCAACTCGCCAGCAACTCGCCGACAATCTATCGGCCATCATAAAAACAAATGCTTCACAAGAAATTGTCGAGCTGATTGTCCGGCAAGCGGGAGTTCGCTAACGATGGGTTT
This sequence comes from uncultured Candidatus Saccharibacteria bacterium, assembly GCA_964421475.1. Taxonomy (GTDB): domain Bacteria; phylum Patescibacteriota; class Saccharimonadia; order Saccharimonadales; family JAGQNJ01; genus CAYQXB01. The sequence goes on along the minus strand of CAYQXB010000024.1, from coordinate 1,411 downwards.
TTTTAATAGCAAAAAGTCGGATGAACCGCGCGCTCGCCGCGCACAAAACTCAAACAAGAGTCCGGCTTACTCGTATTACAATAATCGCGAGCAGACCTCGGATGCGCAGGATGTTCGCAAAAAATCTGGTCGGCTCGCGCGCGTTAAAGACGTTTTGCACAGTTTGCCGGGCTACATTGCGGTGATTGTTATTTTCGGATGTATTATTTTTTCCTTAGGTCTTACCACGAATCCAAAGGTCATTGTTGTTAACGACCAGGAACAAGGCGTGCAACCGTTCCTCAGAACCCCAGAGGTGTACCAGACGGCAGTTTCTGGGCAGCTGGGAACATCGGTACTGAATCGCTCGAAACTGAGCATCCATACGGCAAATGTTGAGGCGGCCATCAAGCAGGCGCTCCCCGAGGTAGGGGAGGTCAGCATCACCCTGCCGATTATTGGTCGTAATCCGGTGGTCTATCTAAAACTCACCGAGCCGGCGTTTGTATTGCAACCAAAAAATGGCGAAGCATTTGTGGTTGACGATCAGGGCAGGGCAGTTCTTCCCGCCTCTGAGCTTCCTGATGCAGTCGCACTGTCTCGCATTGACGATAAGAGCGATCTGCCAATCGAACAAGGTAAATCCGTGCTGCCAGCAGATCAAATTGCATTCTTGTACGAGATTCGAGCGCAGTTTGATGCCCGCGGTGTTAAAATCAGCCACTTTACACTACCGTCAGAGGCTAACTCCTTGCGAGTATATCCGGCAAAAAAGCCCTACTATATTAAGTTTAGTTTTTCGAGCGATGCCCGCGTACAAGCAGGGAGGTACCTTGCCGCTCACAAGAAAATTAAGCCACTGATGTATGTCGATGTGCGGGTCGATAATCGAATTTACGTACGTTAACACGTGCCTCAATAATGCCAGGTACTCTTTCGCTCTTCCCTTGATGTTCGTATTTTGTTCATTGATTCGACTTACTGCGCGCAGCGAAAAAACTATACAAAACTATTCAAGTCGTGAAATGTCAAATTTTGCGTGAAAACAGGGCAAAGCGGGGGACATGAAAAATATGATGGAAATCACACTAAAAAGCATATAAATGTCAACAAACTGTGGAAAAGTCAAACTTACGTACAATTGTGGTCGAAAATATAACGAGACGCTAGAGCGATTAGAAGTTAGGAACTAGCAAATAGGAACTGGCGTGGGTGTGGAGTTGCGCAAGGGTCTGAGCGTTCGTGATTTTTCGTTCTACGCTATTATTTACTAATTGTCCCCTGTTGTGGAGGGTATCACTTAATCATCTTCTGAACGAATATTAGAGTCGCAAAATATACATTGTGCGACACGATAGTACTATGTCGGGGAGCTGCTCTATATGCACTTATGAGCCTAATTTCGTCCTCGATTTTCGATTATTTTTTCGTG
>CAYQXB010000023.1:0-8884 GCA_964421475.1 uncultured Candidatus Saccharibacteria bacterium | reverse complement strand
GTGACGCGTAATGGAACTATCGACCTGGCGAGTGGTATATATAAAGGGAGCTGGAAGGGCAGTAAGCCGATTATTAGAATTGGTGCCACTAGTCGACCGCTTGCTGCCAGGGCGATGGAGCACGAAACGGGCCATCACAGCCTCAAAACGCTTGAACCGAAGATTGAAAATCTGAACCCGGAAGGCAGCGAATACAGAAGAGATGACCGCGGAAAGCCAATCAGCAAAGGCAACCTGGTTGCCGGCCGCAACGTTGCGTCGAACTACGGCGGAGAAAATCGTGCCGAAGACACCGCCGAACTGCTCGAAACCGCAGTTGGTCAAAATATTGGTATTGATCTATCAAAAGAAAATATCTTGCAAGAAAAATACACGGAAATGATGATTGATATCGATGATCGAGAGCCGGGCGCTGCGGCGTATATTTTACATAATGCGCTGACGCATCAAATGTTGGTAGAGGATAAACTCGAAAACACGGCGCTGACAACTTTGGATATCGCGCGCGCCAATGCCAGTCACGCACTGTTGTTGGCCGGGTTAACATTGGCCGTTGGTGGGGGACTTGCCAGGCAAAATCGCGCAATGATTGACCGGCAAACTAAGGCGGGCTTGCGTCCACGCAGGATGTACAAGAAGCCACGCCGCTCCTCTTGATTGAAAAACTTATAAGCATAAGCTACAATTCTTCGTAAGATGGTTGAACGTGGGCGTATCATGGCAGCGGTAGCTAAAAAGTCGGTTATTATACCGATGATTTTTGCGTTAACGCTGGTCGCGGTGACGATTTTTACACCAAAAGCCGAAGCGCTGAACGAGCCGGCCTCTTCTGCATCTGATCGGATTACCGGGCTTTGGAGTACTGGTGTCGACAACAACGGTAATCCATTGAATCTGCCAGGTCCATGGCCAACGCCAACGCCGCCACCGAGAACGTCGCCACCCTGGAACAACGAGTATCAGGCAGCTCCGTACGATATCAATAATGCAGAGGACATTATTCAAGATCCCCACTGGCGTTTGATCGAAATTCAAAACAGTGCCAATAATTCGCCACATTGCCAGAGTTTTTCTGGTACGCGCTCAGCGGTGGTTTTGATGCCGACGTGGGATGGCGCTGACGATCCAACTGGGAATGGCTGGATATGGTGGCGGAAATCAATAGCTGACCCGGCTAACCAACTAGTCAACGGTAGTTTTTATGCGCGTGGTGCTCGCTGGATTGGCGCTCGGCCAAATGCGTACCACGATACAGAAGGTGGAAACGGGATCAATGGTCCGAGTAATGGTCCGTGCGTTGACCAATCGCATTATGACGGAAGGACGTTCGATGATTTTCCGGTTTTTGTATATCGACTAAAAGGCGGATTTAACGTTGGTACTTGCGTAAACGAAAACAGCATCCAGCTTAATATGTATTGGGCGGCGGATGATTATTTCCAATTGATATTAAACGACGAAGATCCGGCACATCGAAAAGTAATTGTGCCGCTCACAAATGGTGGCGGCGTGGTAACGCAAACGGCGCTGAGTTCCGGGTCATTCAAACAGGGAATCAACACGCTAACGGTCAAAGTTACATCGATGTTTCCGCTGCAAGGGTTTGCGTTGGCATGGGACGAGCCAAACTATGAATGTAACCGACCGCAGCCGTATTTTAAAGTGTACGGCAATGATACTGCCGCCGGTGGCGATATTGCGCCGTGCGATTTGAGCAGTTTGCCGAATAATCGGGCAACCATTCTGGCCCATAATCTGAGTGCTCAGGCAAAGACGTACGATCCCAATATTCCTGATCACATGACTGGTGCAAGTTCACAGCTGGGCGTGTTTGCGCTTGGTCATATTGGTGGCTTTTCTTCCGGCGGGACGCAAAGCCCGCGGCGGCGCAATGTGCCGTCTTCGCCCAATAACGGACTGACGTTTGGCAACTTTGGCGATCCGCCGATTCAAGATGTCGGAAACTGGGATACTGCCGGCAATATTCTGGATCCGAACCGCGTTCCAGGCGATGGCGGCAAAAGCGGTCTGTTCAGATGCATTCCGAATTATTACGACATCGCGTCCAGCAGTATTGGCGGTACTCCGTCATCAGCAAATACAATAAATAATTTATCATCGGTCACCAACGGATATTACAAACCAACGGGCGGTGTGCTGGAAATTAGCGCTGCCAGCGGTTTGGGTCTCAAACGCACAATTGTCGTTGACGGTGATGTTTGGATTCGGGGCGATATTTCACTCAACAATAGTTTTACCGCCAGCACAGTTCCGTCGTTGTATATTATTGCGAAAGGCAATATTCACATCGATTATTCGGTTAGAAATATCAGCGGTGTTTTTGTTGCTCAACGCTATGATACGCCCAAAGCCAGCGGTGATCCGGGCGGTACAATTTATACTTGTTCGAACGAAGGATCAACCCACGTGCGCCCATTCTTTGCCAGCAATCTTAATTCCGGCTGCAAAAATAGCTTGACCATCACTGGCGCATTCATTGCCAATCGGATTCGGTTGTTGCGAACCAACGGTCAGGTCAAAGATAGTGAGCCAAACGAAACCTGGAGTCCAAACGACAACATCGCCGAGATCTTTAAATCAAGTACAGCACTGTATTTGAGCGCCCCCAATCATTTGCAAAAACCAACGAGCGGCAGCGTGAAGTACGACTCGATTGTTAGTTTGCCGCCAATTCTTTAACTGCCGCGCGCAAACTCTTTAAAAACGTACTTGCGCCGGAGCATACCGCTTATGTATAATCGTGAGTAAGTCGAGCCCTACTTTATTCCGGCTTTATAGTAAGATATAAGACCAAAATGGGCATGGTGGGTCTCCTAAAGGGAATTATGAGTAAAACACAACCTCGACACAGAACTAGTCAGAAAGGAAACGCACGATGAGTTTGGTCTCGGGTGTTTCCAGTTTTTTTGGGTTAGATCTTGGAACGACAGCGGTTCGCGTTGTGGAGCTCAGTGGCGGGGGTCCAACGAAACAATTAGTAAAGTATGCCTACGCACCAGTTGACAGTAAAACTGCGGTGAGTGATGCGGCGGCTGATCAGCAAAAATTGGTCCAGGTCGTTCGCGATTTAATTACACAGGCGCATATTTCAACTCGCAACGTGGCCGTTGGTATTCCGTCCCAGCGTGTCTTTACGACAGTTGTAGACATCGATCGCTTATCACCGGGAGATCTCGCACGAACAATTCAGTACCAAGCTGATTCGTTAATTCCAACGCCGCTGGCAGAATCAAAAATTGACTGGGCAGTGTTGGGCGATTCACCAAAGGATAAAACCAAAGTTGAAGTGCTGCTCACCAGTGTCACAAATGATTTTGTTGAAAAGCGCCTGGATATACTCGAATCAATTGGCTTAAACGTCATTGCCTTTGAGCCTGACAATTTAGCTTTGGCGCGCGCGCTGATTGCGTCTGACAGCAACACACCGCAAATGGTGTTGGATGTTGGTTTTAAAAGCACCGATTTAGTGATCGTCGTTAATGGTGCGCCGCGCTTGACGCGCTCGATTCCAACTGGGTCAGAGGCAATTATTCGCTCGGCGATTCAAAACTTGAACATCGACGAAAAACAAGCCGAACAATTTATCTTTAAGTTTGGGCTGAGCAAAGACAAGCTCGAGGGTCAAATTTACCAAGCGATTATTGGCACCGTCGATATCATCGGCAGCGAAGTCGAAAAATCCATCAAGTTCTTCCAGACTCGGTATAACCAATCGCTTGATCGGATTGTTGTAACCGGCGGCGCTTCAACCTTGCCGGAGTTCCCGCTGTATCTGGCGAACAAGTTTAATCTGAATGTTGAAATCGGTAATTCATGGCGCAACGTATCGTATTCGCAAGATCGTCAAAACGAACTGATGGCTGTTTCGAATAACTTCGGCGTTGCTGCCGGACTCGCGGAGAGGCAAGAATGAACACGCAGATTACTGACTACATATTACTGACTACATATCACGCCAACTCACAAAGTGAGGAGGCCTAACAATGGTTCAGTTTAATCTTTTACCAGACATCAAGCTTGAGTACATCAAAGCTCGGCGCATGAAGCGACTTGTTGTTGGCGCATCGCTGATTATTACAGGTTTAGCATTGGCGATTTTTATCTTGCTGTTCCTCGGCGTGAATGTTGTACAAAAGCGACATCTGAGTAACCTGGATAAAGATATTGCCAGCAACATTGCCGCGCTTGAAGCAGTACCTGACATCAATAAAGTGCTCACCATTCAGAATCAGCTTAATAGTTTGACAGCGCTGCACATCCAGAAGCCGGCATCTTCCCGGTTCATACAGTATTTGACGCAAACTACACCCAAAAACGCGTCGATTACTCAAGCAGACGTTGATTTTACGCTCGGCACAATCACGATGAGCGGTACGGCTGACTCCCTGAAAACCGTCAACAAATTTGCTGATACACTCAAGTTTACAACCTTTACGACTGATCAAAACGAAACGGCACAGCCGGCCTTTTCCCAGGTTGTATTGACTGGATTTGGTGTCGGAGATAAAGCGGCAACTTACCAGTTTAGCTTTAAATTTAATCCAGAAATTTTCGACAACACCAAAAAAGTAAAACTAGCTGTTCCGGATATTACTTCAACTCGATCAGAAACCGAAAAGCCATCTGACTTGTTCCAAAAACTTCCAGAGGGCGTGCAGCCGCCGCAAACTACCAGCGAAACATTCCCACAAGATACCGGGCAAACACCGACAACACCAGTTGAAGGAGGAGTAAACTAATGGCTAAAGTCACTTCGTTTAAGCGGCTACAGATCAGCAAGGCGAACACGGTCATGGTTGCAACCATTGCCGGCGCGGCGTTTATTACGGTGTTTTCGTTGGTTGCAGCGCGGGCATTGTGGTCCACTCGTGGCTATCAACAGCGGGTGATTAACGAAAAAGAAGCCACAGTTGCACAGCTCGAAGCAAATATTGCTGCGGTTGATGATCTTGTTGTTTCGTACAAAACTTTTGTTGAAGCACCAAAGAATATGATGGGCGGCAGTTCAACGGGCAGTGGTCCTCGCGATGGCGACAACGCCAAAATTACTCTCGATTCGCTGCCAAGCAAATACGATTTCCCGGCGCTTGCGACAAGCCTGCAGAAGATCCTAGAAGATCGAAATTACAAGGTCGACAACATTAGCGGTATCGACGACGAGATTGCGCAATCAACAGAGGTCGCGTCCAGTGCACAACCGGTAGAAATGCTATTTGAAATGGGTGGTACAAACGATTTTAGCGCTGCATCTGGTTTGCTGACGACACTCGAGCGCTCAATTCGTCCTATCACCGTGTTGAAAGTTGGACTGTCGGGCGAAGACGGCAACCTCAGCGTTGCTATCAGTGCAAAATCATATTACCAGCCGGAAAAGCCACTTAACGTGAACAAGAAGGTAGTCAAATGAATTTCGTTAGAGCCACAATGTACGACTTGTACCTCGATGATTATCAATATATGAATGGTAGCGTAAGACACTTTACGGAGGCTCTAGCAGGATGAAACAAAAAGATATCATAATCATCATCGTGGCGGTGTTTGTGAGCGGTGTGTTGTCGTTCCTGATTTCGAATAAATTGTTTACGATTCCGCCTGATCGCCAGGCAGAGGTACCTGTCGTTGAGCCGATTTCGGCACAGTTTACCACGCCAGATTCTCGGTACTACAATGAGAAATCATACAATCCAACCGAGCTTATTAAGATTGGCGAGAGCCAAAATACAGAACCATTCAGCGCAGGAAGATAGCGAGGTGTTAGGATGAGTGTCCTATCAGAAAGCACCCAACGGGCTGTCGAAAAGGCGTTGGTTGATGACGGTTTGTTGCAGGCAGAAGACGCCAAAGCGATTCACGCCGAAGCGTCCGCCAAGAACATGCCGTTTTTGGCGGCGGTAATCGCAAGTGGCAAAGTGAGCAATGAAACGCTGACGAAGACAATCGCCAAAGTCACCAATGTGCCATACGTCAATTTAAGTAGCGCCAAGATTGATCCTGATCTGTTGTCGCTGCTGTCGCAAGATATCGCCGAGCGCTACATGGCCGTGCCACTTGGTGAAATGCAACACCGGCTGGTAGTGGCCATGCTCGATGCCGACAACGTGCAGGCGGTGGACTTTTTGTCGAACAAAATTGGTCGACCGCTGAAAGTATACGCCGCAAGCGAGGAAGGCATTCGCCGTGTTCTCAAGCAATATCGCGCCAAGCTCGACAAAGATGTTACAGAAGTTTTTGAGCAAAAGCAGGCAGAAGACCAGGCCGCTGAAGCCACCGAAATCGAAAAGCAACAAAAAAACATCAAGACCATCGTGCAGGATTCGCCAATCAGCAAGGCGCTGTCGGCCATTTTGGACTATGCCGCCAGCAATCGCGCCAGCGATATTCACATTGAACCTCTCGAGAAGGATATTCGTATTCGCGCCCGAATCGACGGCGTACTCCGCGAGATTATGCGTTTGCCAAAATCAATCGAGGCGCCGCTGGTGTCGCGTATTAAAATTCTTTCAAACCTCAAAATCGATGAACACCGTATTCCTCAGGACGGTCAATTTACGATTAAAGCTGCCGGGCACGATATCGACCTGCGTATTGCGGTTTCGCCGATTGTTTGGGGCGAACAAGTGGTTATTCGTCTGCTGGATAAAAGCGGGACGGCGCTTGAACTCGAATCAATGGGTTACAAAGGCCGATCGCTCGCCAGAATTCGCGAATCGCTGAAGTTCAGTAACGGCATGGTGCTCACGAGTGGGCCGACTGGCTCCGGTAAGTCGACTTCGATGTACGCCATGATTCAGGAGATCTTGAGCGACGATATTAACATCGTAACGCTCGAAGATCCGGTTGAGTACAAAATGGACGGCGTGAATCAGATTCAGGTTAATAACGACGTTGGGTTAACCTTTGCAACGGGGCTGCGCTCGGTGTTGCGTCAAGATCCGAACGTAGTGATGGTTGGAGAGATTCGCGATAAAGAAACCGCCACGCTTGCGGTCCAGGCGGCGCTAACCGGGCACTTGGTGTTTAGCACGTTGCACACCAACTCGGCCGCCGGAATCCTGCCGCGTCTTTTGGATATGGAGATCGAACCATTCCTGATTGCCTCGACTGTTCGCGCGGTTATTGGCCAGCGTTTGGTGCGACGGCTCGGCGAAGAAAAGGAAGCATACAAAGCCACACCAGCCGAAATTGAGGGAATTCACGCGACGCTCGACAATCTATTAGCGACCACACCAGAGGAGACCAAAAAGATTGCGGCCGAGCTTGGCTATAAAACCTTGCCACTTAAGGGGCAAAGCGCTTATACTTTGTACAAGGGCAAAGATAGCCCAGACGCACCTGGCGGTTACAAGGGAAGAATGGGCCTCTACGAGGTCTTCCCGGTCACCGAGCAAATTCAGGATCTGATTCTCAAACGAGCCACCAGTAACGAAATTCAGAAACTGGCTCAAGCTCAAGGAATGATTAGTATGCGTCAAGATGGCTATCTCAAAGCTTTAGCCGGAATGACGACGGTCCAAGAAGTAAATCGGGTCGCCACCACGGATAGCGCGTAGGAAGAAGAAAAGGGAGGGAAGAACGAAATGGCAGACAAAACAAACTTACGGATTGAGCCACTCCTTGACGAAGTCGTCAAGAAAAAGGCTTCTGACCTTCACCTGCAAGTCGGCTTGCCGCCAATCTTGCGCGTCGATGGTAAGCTAACACCGGTGCAAGGCACCGAAGTATTAACCGAAGAAAGCGTTGAATCGCTGATTTTTGCAATCCTAGACGAAGATCAAAAGCAGATCTTATTAAAAGACAAAGAATTCGACTTTAGTTTCGCCTATGGCGACCTCGGGCGATTCCGGGTAAACGCCTTTCACGAGCGCGGCAACATGGCCGCGGCGCTTCGTTTGATTCCAAGCGAAATGCAAACGATTGAGCAACTTGGTTTGCCGCAGATTGTGAATAAATTTGCCGAGTACCCTCGTGGTTTGGTATTGGTCACTGGCCCAACCGGGTCGGGCAAGTCCACCACATTAGCTGGCTTGGTTCATAAGATCAACATGGAACGCGCCGAACACATCGTGACGATTGAAGATCCGGTTGAATTTACCCACAAATCCAAGAAGTCAGTGATTGTCCAGCGAGAGGTTCACTACGATACGTATTCGTTCTCGGCGGCGCTGCGTTCCAGCTTGCGCCAGGATCCTGACGTAGTATTGATCGGAGAAATGCGTGACCTCGAAACCATCGCAGCCGCAATTACGATTGCCGAAACCGGACACTTGGTGTTTGCAACCCTGCACACCAACTCTGCGGCACAGAGTATTGATCGTATGATCGACGTCTTCCCACCGCATCAGCAGCCGCAAATTCGCGCCCAGCTGGCTAATATTTTGATGGCAATTTGTTCGCAACGCTTGATTCCGTCCATTGGTGGTGGTCGTGTGGCGGCAGCAGAAGTATTGATTGCGACACCGGCGGTGCGTAACATTATCCGCGAAGGCAAGAGTCACCAGCTCGAAGCCGTGATTCAAACTGGTGCCGAATTTGGTATGCAATCAATGGATAAAACACTGGTTGGACTTATTCAGGCTGGTACGATCACCTATGACGAAGCACGCAACTTTGCCGTTGATGTGGATGAACTTGATCGGTTAATGAGAAGCTGACATGCAAGCATGCGGTAGTCTGTCATCAGTATTCAGTAATCAGTTGGTTGTAGCCATCGCTTTTGATAGTCCGCTCAAGCGGACATACCTAACAGATTACAGACTGCAACAAACCAGAGGTTTGTCATGCTGACGTTTAAATACACCGCACGCGACCCGGCGACCGGCAAAAAAGTGTCCGCCTGCATACTGGCCGACACTTTTTTGCCGGT
>CAYQXB010000022.1:0-8936 GCA_964421475.1 uncultured Candidatus Saccharibacteria bacterium | reverse complement strand
GCGACCGATTGATTCATCGCAACTTCCGGCCAATGTTTTGGCAGGAACAATGGAGGATGTGGCGCGCTGCGAAACCATTATCGTTGCGGTTGATTTGTCGGGTTTCGAACAAGTTTGCAAAGAACTACGTCCTCACGTAAAACCAACGACGGTTGTTATGGATACTTGCTCGGTCAAAGTTCTGCCAACTAAAATTATGCAAGACGTTCTGTTGGGGCGCTGTAAATTGTTGGCCACACATCCGCTGTTCGGTCCACAATCGGTTGCAACTAACCATGGTGCTGCTGAGCTGAAATTAGTTTGGCACGAAATTGCTGGTGGCCCATTCCCTAAATTAGAAAGGCTATTTGGCGCACAGCTCGGGCTTAAAATTATCCGCATGGCGCCGTTCGATCACGACAAAGAAATGGCCTGGATTCACGGTTTAACATTTTTTGTTGGCCGCGGTCTGGTGAATACGACTATTCCAAAACTGACATTGGATACGGGCTACTATAACCGGTTGTTAGATTTGCGCGACCTCGAAGCGCAACACAGTCAAGAATTGTTTAACACCGTGGAGCGTGGTAATCCGTTTGCGGCCGAGGTACGACGCAGTTTTTTGCAGACACTTGAGGAACTAGAACTTGAAATTAGAAAGGAGCACATATAATGGATAAAAAAATTCAAAAAATCAGAACAAAAATCGATGCTGTTGATGATGCAATGCTTTCGCTGCTTGCCCAGCGTGCTGAACTGGTAATAGCCATGAAGCAAGCAAAGGGCGGAGCTAATATCTATCGACCCTCGCGAGAAGCAGATATATTGAACCGTGTGGTTCGACATAACAATAGTCAGTTTCCTGACAAAACAATCAGAGCAATTTTTACCGAAATCGTCACCGGCGGCCGTAACCTCGAAGAAAAGTTGCGGGTTGCATACCTTGGCCCAGAAGCCAGTTACAGTCACGAAGCGGCTATTAGGCTGTTTGGGTCTCAGTCTGATTTTTTACCTCGGCTGCGATTAACAGATGTGGTTGCGGCAGTTGAACGGGGTGAAGCCGATGTTGCGATGTTGCCCATCGAGAATTCCAGCGAAGGTTCGGTGGCCGAAACGCTTCAGTTGCTTCGGCGGACACCGCTTCGTATAACCGGCGAAATAACCATGCCAATCGTGCATTGCATTATGAGCCACGCTCCGTCGTTGACTGCCATCAAACAAGTAGTTGCTCATCCTCAAGCACTCGGGCAATGTCGAGCTTGGTTGCAACTCCACGTGCCTGATGCCGAGCTTGTATCGGCAACCAGTAACTCAGCAGCGGCAGCACTTGCCAAGAAAAATAGTTCGATGGCCGCGATCGCAAGCGAGAAGGCTGCCGGTTTGTTTGATGTGCCAATTTTGCACCGCAGCATTCAGGACGAAGCGCAAAATACTACTCGTTTCATTGTGCTCGGCAAAACAGAAACTCAGTCAACTGGCAATGACAAAACAAGTATTATATGCACGGCTCATAACAAACCCGGTGCACTACACGAGCTACTTGGTATTTTTCTAAAACACGGAGTCAATTTACTGGCACTCACGTCGCACCCTGAACCGGACGGAGACTACGCGTTCTATATTGATTTTGAGGGGCATAGTAGCGATACTGTAATCAGAAAAGTGCTGGATGAACTTGCAGAGTCAGCACGACAGTGCATCATAAAAGGGTCGTACCCAAGGAGCAACAATGGCGCAGTTTAATCCATATCCATTTGCCTACATACAGGGCAACATTGTACCAACGAAAGACGCACAAGTTTCAGTGATGACCAATGCGTTGCATTATGGTGGTGGTATTTTTGGCGGGCTCAAAGCTTATGAAACCGACCAAGGAGTACAAATCTTTCGTCTGGATGATCACTTGGAACGTATGCGCCAAAGTTGCAAGATACTGCGCTTTCCGTATGAGTTTGACTCACCTAAGATTAAAGACATCATTGTAAAGCTTGCAGCCAAAAATAAACTTCGTGGCACAACGTACATTCGCCCGCTGATTTATCGTTCTGACACTGAACTTGCTCCAGATATTTCTGGTGATTACGATCTGGCGGTGTACATGCTAGAAATGCCGGAGTACTTGCCGCAAGCTGGTGGATTGTCGGTTTGTGTTTCTAGTTGGCAGCGCAATGCAGATGGCGCGTTGCCGCCACGAACAAAAGCCACTGGCGGTTATCTTAACTCCTCGCTTGCTATTCACGACGCAAAGCAGGCTGGATTTGATTCGGCCATCTTGCTTGATAGTAATGGCAATGTTGGTGAAGGCGCAGTCATGAACTTGTTTATGGTAAAAAATGGACAACTCATCACCCCAACAATCGAATCAGACATACTCGAAGGAATAACCAGACGCACGGTCATGCTGCTGGCTAAAGAGTTAGGAATCCCAGTGCTAGAACGAACAATTAGCCGCACCGAACTCTACACAGCGGATGAACTGTTCTTTTGTGGCACTGCCGTTGAGATATCATGGTGCCGAGCGGTCGACAATGTAGAAATTAGCGCCACCCGCGGAGCCATTACCGCAAAAATTGATCGAGCATTTAAAAGTACTCACCAAACACACCCTGAATTATTTACGCAAATTAAGCGTCATGCTCGGTGATTTGTTCTTGCAGTGTGGACTTGACAATACGTCTTTGGGGGCGTATTGTATCACTCGTATGAAACAATTAGTGAGCCAGTTCTATTTCTTTTGGTTTACCGACACCTCCGCGTGGCGTACTGTTTCGATGTATCAATAAATACGACTCAATCAAGAACAGCAACCGCCACACCGGCGGTTTTTTAATTGTGAATTAAAGGAGTAATAACGTGGAATATCAACCATCAAGTCAAGAAATTTTGTATGTCGCTGGCCTGCCAGAAACAACTGACGTACTGCACAAGGATCGTCGTCAGATGGATCGTTTTCGAGCTGCCCGCCGACTATTTAGCTATTATTGTAGCGCCGAGCAGATTGATTGCTACTATTGCCAAGACCCAGAGCAGCCGATGTGTGCACGCGCCGACGAACTAATTGCCGCGCGACAAGAAACACCAAACGAAATATCTGTCGACATTAAGATTTAGAAGATTTAAGGAAACTATGAATATTGAACAAGATCGCAAGGAAGACCTTACTAAACTTGCCGTGCATGCTGCTGAAGCAATTGACGGGCAAGAAGCAAGAGATTTCCAAAAGCCAGAGCTAATTTGCGCACTGTCACGTGTAGCGCTTGGTATTGAGCCAGCTCGTGATATTGATGATTTGCACAGTCAAACACGAACTGAGCTATTATTCGTCATGCGTACTGTCCGCGACATAACATTCGGAGCCGAGGATTAAGTAATGAATCAACAACTAACCCGGAACAATTGGTATTGGCTGCATCACTTTAGATGGCGGCTAGCTACGTATTGGTAATTTTAAATTTTTCTAACACTTTTGACCGCTATCGCAGCGGTTTTTTAATTGAAATTTGTAATTTCCAAAAAGGAGAAATAACTATGAAAATCACATCACCACACCGAATGAAACGTATGCTCATTAAAGATGAGCCAGCATACGTTGAAACAATCGGCAAACAAGATATGGAAAATCTTGGAGAGATAGTTGCGCGACCAGATGGGCATAATACAGTGGTCAGGCAATTTTTTGGCGCAACCGAAAGAATGTCCGTGCGTGCCCTCAGCTATATTGCATCCGCAGCGTGCGTCGCACAACTACTGCCCGCACAGCAGCTACAGATAATAAGCGTGAATAATTTAGGCAGTGAAATTAACGGCGTATCCAAAGACAAAGCAACGAAGCAAACTGAAATACTCAGTGATACCGGCATGCGCTTTTTGCAGGAATTCATGCCAGATGTTGCAGCAAAAACAGTTTTCGCAGAAGATTCTTCTAACGAATTGATTGCGCAAGTCCGTCCGCTTGCACAGCTTGCGTTACGGCAACATCCCGAAATTGGTGGGTCACTGCAACGAAAGGGCGCAAAGCACGGCAGTGATTTCGTTTCATACGGCGCGGCACACGCGGTATTCCAAGACACTGCTCAGCTAGAACCAATAGTTATCGCCGGTGGAGACATAGTGTCAGCTGAGCGAATTGTTGCGGTTGGTTGTCAGCAAGAAAGAGTTTTCTACGGCTTGAGGATGGCGCTGCGTGAACTAATTGAACCCGAACTATTGATTCCGTCTGTACAGGTTTTCACTAAGCACGTCAGTCCGCCTTACTTGCAAGGTCATGATCGCGAACAGTCTTTGGTGGAAGCGCTGTACTATGGAACGATCAATTTTGACCAGTTTAGTGGTGCTGCACATCGCGACATGGAGCACTTTGTTGACAACTTTGAGGTCGCAAATAATTTGACCGTACCATTCGCGTCAACATTCTGCGCGCCAATCTAAACCAATGTAAATAAGGAGAACACTATGAAACAACAACCCCAACCAATAACAATTCTGGGCGGAATGGGCCCGCAAGCTTCTGCGCATTTGTACAAGCTTTTGATTCAAAAGTCACAAAAGCATCCGAAGCAGAAGCCCGGGATTTTTCCGCATATTGTGCTGCGTTCGCTCGCGGTTGAAGATTTTATATCCGACCAAGCCAAACAGCGTGACGCAAAAACTGCAATGTTACATGCTGCGCGGTTAGCCGATAAGGATAATTCGTGTGTGCTGGCTATTGCGTGCAATACAGCTCATGTATTTGCCGATGACATTAAAGAGCATTCGAAAACGCCTTTTATTTCGATGATTGAACTGGTCGCAAACAAAGCCGCTGAACGCTCCAAAACCATTGGTCTACTTGCGACTCCAACAACTATTAGGACTGGCTTGTACCATAATGCCTTGGCGCGTCGTGGCGTAAAGTGCATTGAACCATCAAGTGATGAGCAAGAAACACTCGAACAAATCATTCGCGCAGTCATCGCCTCAAAAGCCGGAGCTCTAGAGCAAGAAACATTGCTGCGCATTGCTCGGCGAATGCAACGCAGCGGTGCAGAAAGTATAATTCTTGGCTGCACTGAATTACCGCTTGTGTTTCCAAAATCACAAGCAAAGATGACGGTTCATGACAGTCTTGAGATTCTGGCCGATCACCTCCTCCAAAAATACTATGAATAAGCTATAATAAGGAGTAAATATGACTAAACAAGTAATTTTAACAGGCCTACGGGCAAATAACGATCTGCACATTGGCAACTATTTTGGTGCTTTGTTGCCGCTCATTGATATGGCAACAAAGCACGCTGCCGAGTTCCAGGTTAATTTAATGATGGCTGATCTTCACAGTTTCTCAACACCAATTGACCATAGCAAACTGCAGCAACAAATTCAGGAAAACCTGCGCACATATGTGGCTGCTGGCTTGCCGCTGGAGCACGAAAACATTCGCATGTTCCGCGAAAGTTACGTACCTGCTCATGTTGAGCTAGCGCACATTCTCGATGCTTTCACTGGAGTTGGCGAAATGCAACGCATGACGCAGTTTAAAGATAAGTCTGTCAAGATTGGGAACGACCGAGTCAGCATGGCGCTGTTGAATTACCCGCCACTCATGGCTGCGGATGTTTTACTGTACAACGCAAACTATGTGCCAGTTGGTGACGATCAAACCCAGCACCTGGAATATATTCGCAACATTGCCGAACGCATGAATAATCAGTTTGGTGAATTGTTTGTTGTGCCTAAATCGGTTAAAGAACAACATGAGTTTTTTGGGCAAGGCGGAGCCGGAAAATCAGGCGTGCATCAAGGTTTGCGAATCAAAGATCTGAGCAACCCGAAAAAAAAGATGAGCAAGTCAGATGATTCCGGAAAAGGTATTATTTTCCTTGGTGATAATCCCGAGGCAGCTGCAAAAAAAATAATGAGCGCGACGACCGACAACGTTGGTAGCATTCACTTTGACCAACAAAACCAGCCTGGCATTTCAAACTTGTTGCAGATTTTAGCCTTACTTGAAGGTCAAGATTTGCAAGCAATCATCCAAAAATACGAAGGTCAAACGAGTTACGGCGAACTTAAAAAAGATGTCGCCGAAAAAATAAAAACTTTTTTGAGTGACTTTCAAACCAAACTTGCCAATGTTACCGAAGCGGCATTGCAAGAAAAACTTGCCGCCTCTGAAGCTGCCATGAACAAAACTGCCAACGAAACCCTAAATCGCGTCCAAAAAGCCGTCGGCCTACGATAAAATATGCAAACATTTTCTGCGAACGAATCCAACCAGCGGCTTGATGTATTTGTACACGAGCAAATGGGTATTTCGCGTAGCTTTGCTGATAGATTGTGCGAACAAGACAAGGTACGCGTCAATGACCAGAAGCAAAAACCCAGCTACAAAGTAAAAATTGGAGACGTCATTAGTGTTGATTTCGATATTTCGCAGCTGGAAGTTCACGAGCAAATTGATGTGCCGATTTTGTATGAAGACCGTGACGTCATTGTGATCAACAAGCCGGAGGGAATTTTAAGCCACAGCAAAGGTGCGTTTAATCCTGAGGCAACGGTCGCAACGTTCATCGAGCCAAAACTGCAGGATTTAGACGGCGAACGGGGCGGCATTGTGCACCGACTAGATCGCGCTACATCCGGAGTGATGATTTGCGCAAAGAACGAAGCGGCACTGACGTGGCTACAAAAACAATTCTCGTCACGCAAAGTCCAGAAAACCTACGTTGCAGTAATCGCCGGAACGTTGGAGCCAAGCGAAGCAATTATTGACATGCCGATTGCTCGTAATCCGCGCCAACCAAAAACATTTCATGTAAGTTTAAATGGCAAAACTGCAAGCACCAAGTACAAAGTGACGCGCTACGACGGCGATCATTCATTTGTAGAACTCGAACCTAAGACTGGCCGAACCCATCAGCTTCGCGTTCATCTGAGCCACCAAAAACATCCGATTGTTGGCGACACGTTTTATGGCGGCGAGCCATCTGAACGCATGTTGTTACATGCCCACAAACTAACAATTACGCTGCCAAACAAAAAACATCAGGAATTTGTTGCAGAAATCCCCGCCGACTTTCATACTATCTTCCATGACTAATCCAGTGCTTCACGCAAATACTAAACGTAGTGTAGACCATTTTTTGGCGCAACCGAGTCACGCATTGATGATTATTGGACCGCGCGGCAGCGGAAAAACATACGTCGCAAAATATATTGCATCACAGCTCTTAAACTCCGATAAACCTGTTGAAGAGCAGCCATACGTGAAGATTCTTTCGCCGCAGCCAAGCAGTATTTCGATTGAACAAATCCGCGAGTTGCAAAGTTTTTTGTCGCTCAAAGTTCCAGGCAATCGTTCGGTGCGGCGGATCTGTATTTTTGAGCAAGCCGAGACGCTAACAACCGAAGCCCAGAACGCACTGCTAAAAATTTTAGAAGAGCCACCGGCTGATACGCTGTTGCTGCTACTAGTTGAAACGCCGCAATCTGTGTTAGCGACGATTCAATCGCGAGTTCAAAAGCTTGAAGTTCTGCCGCTCACCAAATCACAACTTGCTGAGCTGGCGCAGGCGAACGGAAGTTTTACGGAGCCAGATATTGCTCGAGCCGCAATGCTCAGTAATGGACGAGCCAGTTTGTTCTTGGCACTTCTTCAGGATAGCGAGCATCCACTTAATACAGAGATCGCTCGTGCCAAGCAATTTTTAACCGCCAGCCAATTCGATCGGTTGGTGCTTATTCAGGACTACAAAGAAAAACCAGAGATCGCACTGTTTTTAGAAGC
The DNA here is from genome assembly GCA_964421475.1 of uncultured Candidatus Saccharibacteria bacterium. Taxonomy (GTDB): domain Bacteria; phylum Patescibacteriota; class Saccharimonadia; order Saccharimonadales; family JAGQNJ01; genus CAYQXB01. The sequence goes on along the minus strand of CAYQXB010000022.1, from coordinate 1,192 downwards.
ACTACTGATTACTGCGAACGCGGCGTTAAAAACGACGATTGCTCATAATAAATCTCAGGACTACAAACGCTGGAATGAACGCTGCCATACAATCTTTGATATGCAACAAAAACTGGAGTTGAACGTTTCAACGCGCTTGCTGCTAACCTCGCTGGCGTTGGAAGTATAGCCTCGTGCTATAATACGGATTGAATATGCTTGAAATGGCTCTGCTACTTGGCTTTGGAATTATAACCTATCGGGCGACGACACTTCGCGACGAGGATCTTTCGCCACTGCCACGCAAACTCAGTGACCAACTGGGCAAACTGTGGACTATTGCGCATCACGGCATGCGCGAAAACCGTTTTTTGCGGGCCGAAAAAGCGTTGCTAACCATCCTTAAAATTGATCAGAAAAACGCTGCCGCATACAACCGCCTCGGCATTTTGTACGCCAAACAAAAAGAATATAAAGATGCGATAGATTGTTTTGAAATCGCATCAAGCATCGAGTCGAGCCCGTCCAGCCTGCATAACCTGGGGCTTATTTACTACGAAACCGAACACTACGAGAAAGCGGCTACGGCGTTTGAACAGGCGTTGAAACTTGAAGATTCGCTCGCGGCGCGGCACGTGGCATACGCAAAGGTTCAAGAAAAACTCGGACACGAAAAAACAATGTTCCAGGAACTGCAAAAAGCGGTTGAACTAGAGCCAAACAAAGAATCGTTGACGCTACTGCACAAAGCCTACGAAACACGCGGCATGGATGAGCCGGCCAAAGAAATTGAAAAACAATTAAACAAAGCGCCGATTCAAAAAGCCAAGCAAAAAAAACTCCGTCGCCCCAAGCGAAGAGTTGTCATTTAACCCCTGTTCTGCTACAATTTTCAAGTTACGCCGCCTTAGCTCAGTTGGTTAGAGCGTTAGTTTTGTAAACTAAATGTCCCCGGTTCGAATCCGGGAGGCGGCTCCAAATCTCAATCAATGTCATGCGAGAATATTGATTGAGCGGAGTTCAGGGAAGTGTTGTCCTTTCCGAATTTGCGAGAGGATTCGCGAATTTGAAAGGAGGTGGCTGGGTAAGATAACTAAAAGCGCTCGAGCAAACTTGTTTTGTCGGCGCTCGGGTTATCTTACCCCTACCCATCGACGAGCAGGGTTAGTGAAGCGGTCAAACACGGCAGACTGTAAATCTGCTGGCTTATGCC
>CAYQXB010000021.1:5856-8954 GCA_964421475.1 uncultured Candidatus Saccharibacteria bacterium | reverse complement strand
AACAAATAAAATGCCGTTCAGGTGATCGATCTCGTGCTGGGCAACTTGGGCGGTTAAACCTTCGAAAACTTTTGTTCGCGCTTCTGCGTCTTCATTCAGATAGCTTACTTCAATCTTTTCATACCTTGGAACTTTGGCCATAATCGGCTCCGCTCCACTACTCAAACATCCTTCATACATCGGATATTTTTTGCCGGTTGTTTTGGTAACCTTTGGGTTGATCAAAGTTGTACTAAATTTTTCGAGCGTCGGTCGATATTCCGTCGGCTGAATCTCGATCACAAAAAGTGCGATGCCCTCGCCGACTTGCGGCGCTGCCAAACCAACACCAAATTTTTTGGCCGTCAGTGTATGATGCATATTTTTTATCAGCGTTTGGATTTTATCAGAAGCAACCTCTTTTTTCGTCAGCCGCCGAGCGACTTTGCCCAGAATCGGATTCCCAAATTCGGTTTTTTCTAAAATTTTCATTAACATATTTGTGTGATAAGGTCGGAGATTTTGACGCGGGTTTGTTTGGTGGTGTCGCGGTCGCGGAGTGTGACGGTGTCGTCTTCTAATGTGTTGAAGTCGATGGTGACACAAAATGGAGTTCCAATTTCGTCCTGGCGGCGATAGCGCTTTCCGACGTTTCCGTTGTCGTCCCATTCGGTTGGCATTTCTGCGGCGAGCACTTTATAAACTTCACGGGCTTTTTCAATTAGTTCTGGTTTGTTCTTCAGTAGCGGGAACACCGCAACTTTAACAGGCGCGAGTTCCGGCTTGAGCTTCAATACAGTTCGCGCTTCGCCGTTTATTTCTTCAACCGTGTACGCATCCGACAAAACCGTCAAGAATATTCGGCCCATACCCATCGAAGTTTCGAGTACCCACGGGATATATTTTTCGTTCGTATGTGGATCAGTGTAATGAAGATCAGTGCCCGAAAACTTCATGTGCTGGCTCAAATCATAATCAGTGCGATCATGAATTCCTTCAACCTCATCGAACCCATATGATGGAAAGTTATACTCGATGTCCCACGCTTCTTTGCAGTAAAATACTAAGTTTTCATGCTTTTTCCAGTGAAGATTTTTTTCGTTAATACCAAGATCTTGAACGTACCAATTCCAGCGCTCCTGCTTAATTCGCTCGTAGTTTTCTTTGTTTTCGTTGGGCTTAATAAAGTATTGTGTATCGGCTTGTTCAAGCTCGCGGGTACGGAATAAAAAGTTTCGCGGGCTAATTTCGTTTCTAAATGCCTTGCCAATTTGCGCCACACCAAACGGCACCTTCATGCGTGTGGTATCAACAATATTCTTAAAGTTCAGGTAAATTCCCTGGCAGGCCTCGCCTGGTAAATACACTGGCCGATCACCTTCATTGGTAAAATCTCCAAGATTTGATTTAACGAGCAGGTTAAACGCACGAACTTCAGAGAAATTTTTCGACCCGCAGTTTGGGCATTTTATTTTGTCGCGGTTTTCATCAAAAAGTTTATTGAGTTCTTCCTCGCTCATTTTTTCGTCCGCAGTGACACCAATTTTCTCTAACTCTTTATCGACACGAATTCGCGTATTGCACACTTTGCACTCTGCGAGCGGATCCGAAAATCCTCCGACGTGTCCAGAGGCTTCCCAGACTTTTGGATTTTTAAACATTGCTGAATCAATCCCGACGTAATCTTCGCGCAGATGAACGTTCGCGCGCCACCAGGATTTTTTGATGTTATTCAAAAGTTCCACACCGTACGGTCCAAAATCATACAGCCCGGCTTCTCCGCCATAAATTTCACTCCCCGGATACACAAACCCGCGGCGTTTAGCGAGACTAACGATATCTTCCATCGATACGCTCGAACTATTTTTAGAAACTTTTTTATCACTCATAACTTGAACTTATTGTAACAGATACGGATTAAATATTGACAAGATTAGCCGGCAGCTTCTTGTGCGCGCGGTCGTGACACTGGATTCATCAAACCAATCGCGCTGCCGTCCGCAAACTGCAAACTATAAATATCGCCGGCAAAATCGTACCGAGCAGTTGGTGCCTGATTCCTCACAAAACGATCGGCCACGTTCAACGTTTGAATATCCATCTGCGGGTACGTGGCGACATTGCCTTCGTAATCGGCAAACATCGTAACCGTATCGCGGTCGCTCACCAAAAATGCATCCGGAGTAATTTTTTGATATGGGCTAAGCGCACTGGCGGTTGGTTTGCCTGGCACAATACCAACCACCGCGTACGGCAGCGTATCGCTCGACAAATCAAATCCCATGCTGCGCGGCGTTACCGTGATTGGATTAGTTATATCGGCCAGTAGCTGCTTGGCCTTCGTGTCATACACTGTCACCCTACCCCAGAAAATATCTTGCCCTTCACCGTACTGCAATCGATAACGAACAAGCTCGGCAACTTGGTTTTGCGCTTCGAGTCGATCGATTAAATGTTCGTTGTTCACCTTATATGTGCGTGTGGTTTTTTGTGACTGCTCGTAGTCCGATCGTTCCGACTGGCCTGATTTTGGCAGACTATTCGGCGCGGCTTCGATGGTCATATGTCCATTTGGTGCTCGCTCATGTTCCAATCCGCTGTAGAATATGCCAAGCATTGAAGCCGCCGCCACGCCGGCAACAACTGCGGTTCGCCGCGCCCACCGCGGCATGCCACCGCGCTCAACCATTACTGAGGAACGCTGTGTTTCCGGCGAAGTCATAACTTGTTTGCTCATGAATCACTATGTATATCAGAATTTATGCAAAAATACAACGTTCTACATCTGTTGGTTGCGCATGGCAATGACCAGCGGTTTGAGATTTTTGCAGATTGCGGCAGCCTGTTGGACAACGCTCATTTTTTTGAGCGGCTGATGCAACAACAACCGGAGCATTTTTATGTGCTGATCGCGGAACTGACCGCTGCCCGACTCCGCGAACGTCATATGTTCAAAATCAAACGCGTATTGTTTGCCGGCGGCTAGTTTTTTGCCAGCAGCGTCGGTAGAAAGGTTTGGCTCGTGACCTGCCAGTTTGAGCATTCTCAGCAAAAACCATGTTTCAATAATGACGATCTCGATTGTTCCGTCGTCGAGCGCCTGCAATACTTCGACCAAC
>CAYQXB010000021.1:0-5846 GCA_964421475.1 uncultured Candidatus Saccharibacteria bacterium | reverse complement strand
AATATTGTGGTTCGCATTCTTCTTCGGTGGAATCATTGATTATTTTGAGCGTCTCGTACGCCAGTGTGGTACGCTCTAAATTTGCAACAATGTTGCCAAAATGCGTTACCAGCCGGCTCGAAACCAGCGTGCTGATGTCGCGTTTGCCCGGAATGTACGTCAGGCTGCTGATACTAAACAGTTCGATACCGCCGGCCATTTTGCTGGTACTTTTGCGTACGCCCTTTGCAATGAGTCGCAGTTTTCCGTTTTTGGGTGTAATCACCGTTAAAATTCGGTCGGCTTCACCGAAGTTAATTCGGCCTAGGATGATTCCTTCCGTGACGATTCGTTTCATGCCGGCATGACTTCGGTTTTTAAAACCTCGATCAGTTTTTTCAAGTTCGTACGTGGTTTGTAGCAGTAACGACGAATACCGAGTTTTTGAGCCATTTTTTTATCAATCCCCGCCTCGGTCTCAGAAACCTGCGACAGAATAATAACCGGAATGCCCTGCCATTCTGGGTACGAGCGTAGTTCGTACAAAAATTCTATGCCGTTATGTGTGGCCAGCTGCAATTCCAAAACAATGACAGCTGGGATTTTTTTGTCAACTTCATGGATTGCTGCTTGAACATCGCCAGCAATTCGCACAGAAAAACCCGCCTGTGCAAGCGCCGCAGCGTAGGTTTTGCCTAATGGTTTGTCTGGTTCGATCAATAAAACAGCTCGGCTCATACGTTTTATAATAGCGCGAGTTGTTGGCTCGGTAATAATGTTGCCACCAATCCTGATGTGCCGTGCGATGATTTCGCCTTCAGCTCGCTGGCCATGGCGGCAAACAAATTATCGGCGACATAAATTCCGGCCGAGCTCGTATGCAAACTATCCGCCAGAGGTTGTCGAACATCGCCGTAAAATCCGCGCGCCGAGTTTAGCGCGCGCTGTGAAATCGTTTTTCCATTCGTCATAACTCCGGCAAGTACACCACGTTTTGTTTTGTGCGCCGTTAAAACAATTCGGCCAGAGCGGTCGCCGGCCATTCCACCAATAAGCGCGTATGCCAACCCGATAAGCGCGGCTTGCAAGCCTTTTGGATGCGCCATAACCAAGCCGCAACGATTACTGGCATCAATTTCTATTTTATAGTTGTACAGTTTGGCGATTTCATTCATGTACTGCGCGGTGTCGTACAAAGTCGCTTTGGGCGAAACCGGTTCAAGCTCCAGCGTTTCTTGCCCCAGCAACACCTGCGTACTAAAAACGTAACTATCAATTAGTTTGAGCGCTGCATCAGCGGTAGCTTCAATGTGTTTGGCGCTATCAAAATTTTTGTGCGGATTGGTTTCGAGCTGAGCCAACTCACTACTGCGCGCAATCTGGAGCAACGGCAAACGTAGATCTTCAACCAGTGCCCGGAACAATCGAGCATCGTTATTTGCTGCGCCCACCCCCGTTATTGGATTTATTTTTTGGCGCGTGATCGACAAGCGTTGGTACCCTCTTTTACCTAGTCAGTATAGCACGCGTCGATTCGAAGAGTTTGCTGGTTCCTGCTTGTCTACGGCACGAATGTCAGATTTGCCAGAGCGCTGTCAAAAAAGTCTTTTTCGTACTGATCGCCCTCAGTCCAGATTTTGATAGTTTTGTCGCGAAGCTGTAATAACACCATGGTTCCCTGTTGTTTTGCATCGAGCTGACCAGTCAATTGCAGACCAACAACATTATCCACATTTGCCGGCTTGTATGGTTTTGCCTTGGTTTTACCGATTTTTACGTTGGAATCAAACTGGCGAACCTGTTGATCAAACGTTTGGTTTACTACCTGTACTCGCAGTGCATACGATGCGTCAGATTTTTCGTCAGGGACGTAGTTCGGGTGAAAATATGCATTCAAAGGCGTCGAACTATTACCCTGCACAACGTACGCCGCCCAGGTTTTTGGATATTTAACTTTTACCGAGCCGTAGGCATCCGGCCCAGCATATTCTTTGAGTGGTCGTTTTTCGCGTTCGATGAATTCGTTATCTTTTTCTGTGGCGGTCTGTTTTTTGGCAACCTCGACAGCCGTCGCAATCTTTTCGTCAACATTATCTTTGTAATCCTGACGCGATGTAAACGCCCAAAAGCCAAAGCCGAGTGAACCGAGCAAAAAGACCACCAGCAGAACTACCGGAATCAGTAACATGTTGATCGACCCGCGATTATCGATTTTCTTCATCCCGTTAGAATTCCGCTGTAAATATGTTTCATGCTAAAACCTTACTTTTATTTCATCCCAATACATTCTGACGGGATTCATTACGCTTATGGTAACTGATTCGCCCCTGCCATGCAAGTCGTGACATCTGCTGTCATGTAATTTATTTGTAGTAGTACAAATGCATGGCGCTTTTGACGCAAACGGGTGTTTTGTGTTCGATTTCGAAGGCGTAGCTGACTACTTTTTGCGGCTTTTTGGCTTCTTTGGAAATTTTTTGATCGACCCTATTCATGTGCGACTTAAGCAAAAATACAAAAATTGCATCTGATTCGGGTAGTTTTTTATGCCAAAGATTCCCCCAGATAATTTTAACGTGCTTACGATACTTCCAGGTTACAATTCGTGAATACAGGACAAGAAACGGATTTAGTTCGTAACCGATTGCATAAATATCGCGTTTAGCGGCTTCGCGGAGCACGCGCCCGTCACCGCTGCCCAATTCCAACAACGTTTGCCCTTTTTTAAGGTTGATAAGTTCGAACGCCACGAGAACCTGCGGATTGTGTGTCGGCAAAAACGGCGCGCCGAACAACGCACCAAAACCGATAATCAATACTAAAAACGCAAAAATAATCCCAGCTACAACCCACAAAATTGACCACAACATGTCGGGCATTATTGGTGTGCGTCGGTTACTTTTTTTATTTTGAGTTCGGCTTTTTTAAGATACGCTTCGAGTTCTTTAATCAGCTTCATACCCTGTTCATACTGTTTGATTGCGTGGTCAATATCCAGATCGCTCGTATGCAGATTGGTCATGATTTCGTCGAGTTCACTGCGCATTTGTCGATAAGTTTTTTGCTCGCTCATAATCGTTATTATACCTCGGCTTTCATGGTTCCGTCGTGCATTTCGATCGTTAGTTCACCTGGTTTAATTTTTGTTGCAGAGCGAATTATTTGGTTATTTTGTCGAATGATAGCGTAGCCTCGTTTCATGATGGCCAGCGGGTTTCGAGCTTCAAAGACATGCTTTTGCATAGTAAGCTCTTGGATTGCTTTTGCAATATTATTCTGCACATGGGCTTGTAGCGTTTCGCGTTTACCCGCAAGTTGCTCGGATTGCAGTTGCACCGATTGTGTAAGCGCTCGCGAAGCTTGCGCGGCGAACTCCCGAAGACTGACCAGCTCGTTATGTTTATCCGGAACTAATAATTCAGCAGCGTTGCTCGGTGTGCTGGCGCGCTGATCGGCCGCCAGTTCGGCAAGGCTCAGATCAATCTCATGCCCAATCGCTGCCATGGTTGGAATTCGGCTAGCAGCCACAGCGCGCGTCACTTGCTCGGTGCTAAACGCCTGCAGATCGTCGGCGCTACCGCCACCGCGAATTATGACTAAAACTTCCGGCGGCAACGCGTGGCTATTAAAGTACTCAATCGCTTTTGTAATTTGATCCGGCGCGTTTTCGCCCTGCACCTGCACATCATAATGATTGATGATTACGTGATTCCAGCGTGCTTTGATGATCTTAGTGAAATCAGCGTAAGCTGCTGATTCGCCAGAAGTTATAAGTCCAACACTCACTGGCGGAAATGGCAAAATTCGTTTACGCGCCGGATCAAACAGACCTTCTTTTGCTAATTGAGCTTCAAGCAGTTTGGCGGCTTTTTTAATACTGCCCTCACCGGCAGGCTGCACCGACTGCATAGTGACACTAAACCCAAACTGCGAATGCAAGCGCGGCAAACCCGTCACCCGAACCACCATGCCGTCCTCGAGTGGTCCGGGCAGATTAAACACCGAGCCCCAAAATTTAACGCTTGATTCTTCGTCTTTCAGATCAAAATACACCCAACGATTTTTGGCTATACGGAAGTTGGCAAGCTCGCCAATAATTGTGACGCTTGGATACGCAAACTCCAGTGTTTGATTAAACACTGCGACAAAATCGCTCACACTAAATTCGGCGGAACGCACCACTAGGACCCTGACTTATGAATCGCACGATGATAAAAATAATATCCGGGCGGCGTTTGGAGCGCCATGCTCAAAACACGGTACATAATCGTAACTGGCAGGCTCAATCCCGCCGGCACACCAGCCGAAACCAGCACGGCTGTCATCAACGCTTCGTAAATTCCAACCCCGCCGGGCAACACCGAAACCAGTCCAGCAAAATTCGCCACCGCGTACGCAATAATGACCGCCCCGGGATTGACCCACTCGCCGAACGCCACATACACTACGTAAATCGTCAAAATTTCGGCAATGTTCGACACAAGCGCATCAATCAGCGGCCGCTGCAGCACACGCGGATTTTTTCTAAAAATAAGGTAGTTCTCATGCAGCTCAGTAAATGTTTTTTCGACACGATCGACACTAATAGTCTCGGGATGATTTGGTCGAGCAACATGAATCACGCGATTCACGAACTTCGTAATAAACCGAAAAAAATTATTGATACGTGTTTTCGAACCAATAATATAAGCCGAAATAATCGTTCCTACGAACAGCAGCGTCGCCAACGATCCAGCGATTAATATCAAAAAGCTACTCGCCTTGCCTTCAAGCGCCAGCATCACCAATCCAGCGGACAGCAAAATCTGAAACGACACAAACAATAAAATGAATCGCATCAGTTGTACTAACGTTGATTTTCCGGTTGAAACACCTTGTGTTTTCATTCTTAGCCCAAAGTACGAAAAGCCCGAAACGCCGCCGCTCGGAAACACATGATTAACGAAACTCAGTTCCAGCGTGATTTTTAGCATTTGCCAATACGAAATGACGCGCTCCAGCGATTTAAATAAATAGACGTACATCGTAGTGAGCGTATGATAGCTCAGCATTTGCGCCGGAATCATCAGTAGCAATGCCCAGGCATTAACGTTGTCGAGATTCGCAATGGTGTCTTTTATCTGATCGCGAACAGCGTAAATTAGAATAACAAGCGCCACCAACGTCACCACGTTGATGATAAGTTTCCAGTTTTTACCTTTGTTTTCGGCCATTCCCTCTATTATACCGTATACTAAAAAGTAATGAATCAATCTGTCAATAACTCCGTTGCGATTTTGGGACGCCAGCCAGCAATTGGTCTGGCCGAACTGGAAAGTTTGTTTGGAGCTGAAAAGATTACGCCGCTCGGCAAACACGCCGCGTTAATTTCGGTTGATCCTGCTGAGGTTAACTACAATCGGCTCGGCGGAACCATAAAACTCGCAAAACTACTCACGATTCTTGATTTTACTGACTGGAGAAAACTGAGCGATTATTTAATTGAGCATGTTCCGAAACACACCTGTTGCATCGGTCCGGGCAAATTAACATTTGGAATTAGCACCTACGGACTGAAAACGAACGAGAAGTTAATCGAACGTACCGCACTTGAAGTAAAAAAAGCAGTGCGTAAATCTGATGAACGCCCGGTTCGCGTCGTACCCACAAAAGGCCTAGAGCTCAATAGCGCCCAAGTTTTGCACAACAAAATGACTCAACCTGAGTTTGGAATGGAACTACTTTTGGTGCATAGCGGTAACAAAACATACCTGGCGCAAACGACGTCTGTACAGGATATTGACGCCTACGCGGCGCGCGATCAAGCGCGACCAAAACGTGATGCCCGCGTCGGCATGTTGCCGCTAGTCGGTCGCGCCCTGTGACCC
>CAYQXB010000020.1:8728-8967 GCA_964421475.1 uncultured Candidatus Saccharibacteria bacterium | reverse complement strand
CCGATCGCAAAAAATTACTCGCCCAGAACGAAGCGCTAGCCAAACAAGCCATGCGAAACTTGGCATTCGCCTACAAAACAATCCCGAAAAAAACCGATATTGAAACATTAGAACAAGATGCTACTGAGTCAGATTTAATCTTGCTCGGCATGGTATCAATGATCGATCCGCTGCGCGAAGAAGTCGCCGCTGCCATGAAAGCCGCACACAATGCTCACATTAAAATCTGTGTTATTACT
>CAYQXB010000020.1:0-8718 GCA_964421475.1 uncultured Candidatus Saccharibacteria bacterium | reverse complement strand
GCGCGGAAAGCGGGCCTGGGCATTAGCCACGACATCGTCGTCGTTTCGGGTGAAGAAGTCAAAAAACTATCCGATAAAAAAGTACTGCGGCTGGCCACGCGCGGCAGTGTGATTTTTAGTCGCGTCAGCCCCGAGGACAAACTCCGCATTGTCGGGCTGGTTAAAGACAGCGGTCGTATCGTTGCCGTTACGGGCGATGGCATTAACGACGCGCCCGCGCTAAAACGCGCCGATATTGGCGTGGCCATGGGTGTGACTGGCACTGATGTCGCCAAGCAATCCGCCGAAATAATTTTGCTCGACGACAGTTTTGATACGCTCGTCCACGCCATCCAACAAGGTCGCACCATTTTTCAAAACATCAAAAAGATTTCGCTGGTGGCGTTTGTAGCCAACTTTTCAGAACTGATTGTGAACTTGGCGAGTTTGCTAGCACTCAGCTTCTTCTCTGCCCCGTTGGCGCTAACGGTCATGCTCATTATCGCCATCGATTTAATTGCCGAACTCTTCCCGATGGTGGCGCTTGGTTGGGACAAAGCCGAAGGCGAAGTCATGAGCGAAAAACCGCGCAATCCAAAAATCCACATTTTAAACCGCAAAAATATTATCACCATTGGTTGGGTTGGCGCGGTGATCGGCATTTTATCGTTTGGCAACTTCCTACTATTCTTCTGGCGCAACAATCTCAGTTTGAGCGAAGTCGACAACGGCTCGCTGCTCCAAATGCAAGCCTCAACGCTCACCTACGTGACTATTATGTTGTGTCAGCTGGTGAATATTTTGTTTATGCGCAGCAGCAAAGGTTTGTTCACACGCTACCAATTGCATAACAAAAAATTATTTGTGGCATTTTTGCTGTCGATTGGCAGCATCCTAGCGATTGTTTACGTACCGTTCCTGCAACCATTCTTTGGCAGCACAACACTCACCGCAATCGACTGGTACACCGCGCTCGCCGTGGCCGGAATCTTCGTCACCATCCGCCAAGCGACATTAATGATTCCTAAAAAGCATTAGGCTACGCGTAATTGAGCAGCAGCTTTGTCCAAATACTTGGCACTGCGCAAAATCTGCCCAAGCGCCGAATACGGGTTTTGGTGCGTAGCCGTACCTTCACCGTGACGCGCAACCGGAATCGTATCACTGATCATATAAAGTTGCGGTTCTGCAGCCATATCAAAAGTTGGGTCAAGTTTTTGCAGCGCTTCGCGAATAGTCGCAGCCGTTTGAATGCTCGCCGGTGCGTTTGCTGGCACCAAAAATTTACTTTTTCTTGCTGCGCTGTCTATCGTAGTAATAAACTTTGCCCAGTCATCCAAAACCGCACTGCCCTTTGTTTGGCCTTCGGCATGAAAGTCGCGTACGTTAAACCATGCGTCCGTTAATCGAGGCAGCACAAACTTTTTCATAAATTTATACTCTGTTGTCTCAACATTATTCCATGCAAATCGCTCACGGTGTGATTTCACCAACTGGTGTTCATTGTCACTCATTTTACGATCGCCCGCTACCAACCAAACTGTATAGATTCTTGCTGGATCAATTTGTTCGAGGACTGTACTGCGACGCAATATCCAATTTGCTACGCCGCCAGTCAATACTGCCCGGCCAAATTTTTCGGGTAAGCCCGTTTCATCACGGAACGCTCGGGCAATCGGTTTGAGTACACCGGAACGCTCCACCCAGTCGGCGGCTTCATCAACCGATATACGATCCTGAACAAGCGAAATATTTTTTTGGAGCTCTTTGTCGGGCGCAAACTTCCCAATAAAATTGCCGAGCGTTTCTTGCACCGGCCGGCCAGTAATATCAAGTTCCAATGTTTCGGCCATTTCCGGAATAAGCTCATCAGCAAGCTGGTACACACCAAATTCGTGTTCTGCAATCTCACCAAGTTCATAATTTGAAAAATCTGCCATAAAACTCCTTAATTTAAGGAAATTATACAATTTTACACTTATATTATCAAGCGGTGCGGGTGGAGAGATATGTGGCGAGCCCGGCGAGGAACCGTTTGCCATCAAGCGTCCAAAATTCTGCGGTGTCGTCGAGCGATTGCAGCGCCAGCGCAATGTAATCACTGGCTTTTTTTTGCGCGTATTCCAAACTCCCCGATTCCACCAAGATAGCTTTGCAGCGATTAAATTCCGCCGCCGATAATTTGCTGTTACCGAGCATTTGAATCAAAAAGTTTTTGTCGGCTTGCGGCGCATGTTCCAGTGCGTAAATTGTTAGCAGCGTGCGTTTGCCCTCTCGAATATCGTCGAGCGGGCTTTTGCCGCTTTCGAATTCCTCGCCAAACGTTCCCAAAATATCATCCGTTACCTGGAATGCCCGGCCAGCATTTAATGAGTACTCGCGAATCGCGTCGGTCTGCGGAATTTTTGCACCAGCCAACACCATGCCAAACGTCAGCGGATTCAAAAATGTGTAGTAGGCTGTTTTCCATTCCATAACATTTTGAACGTCGCGCTCCGAGGCATCGCCCGAAACTTCGTTAAAAATGTCATTGAACTGCCCATGCGCCGTGGTCACCATTCCCTGATTTACCGTCCCGATTGCAATACTCCGCAAGTTTGGATCAACATCCAAAAACGTTAGCAACATTTGCGCCGCGTGATTGCCCAGCAGCGCGGCGTTCATGGCAATCGACTCGCCAAAATGCTCGGCACCATCACTAAAATTATGCTTTTTGTGATAATCAGCAAGTGCCACATGCGCCGCTTTGCCGCCTCGTCGCATCGGTGAGCGATCGTTGATGTCGTCGATGATCAAAATATAGGCGTGGATCATTTCCACCGCCCGCGCAGCCTCCAGAATCATTTTCTGGTTTGTGCCGCCAGCCATTTCGTAGCCAATCATCGCCAGTGCGCCGCGGATTCGTTTGCCACCGCGATTTAAAATTTCAAGGTACGCATCGGCCGCCACGCGCGAGTTTTTCCCGAACTGCTGCAGCGTCATCTTTTGCACGTCTTTTGAGTACGTTTTAATATCAGCGTCGATGAGTTTTTTGTACTCCGCCAACTTCTGAGCAAAAAATTCTGTATCAGTGGTTGTTTGCTGCTTCATGCTACCCAAGCTTTAATACTTTTTCGGCCTCATCTTTGAATGCTTCGATGTCGTTGCCGTTGTTTTCTAAAAAAATATCGCTAATTTTTTTGACGCCCGCCATATTGAGTGTCGCTTCGTCACCCACATGTTGCATCTCGATTTTTTCTTCGGCTAAAAACTGTTCGAAGGTTTTCTTATCTTCGGCACTTCGCCCCCGAGAAGTAATGCGTTCGTAGCGAATTTTCGGATCAGCATCGACCCAAATCAATGTGCCGCCCAGTTCGTGAATTCGCTGAGCCTCGCCGGGATTACGCATCGGAATAGCCACCACGCCCTTGTAGTTTCCTTTTTTTGCCAGTTCTACAGCACGATCAACCAGCACGCCAAGCCCAAATTCGCGCCGCCACTCAGCGCTAATAGTTCGGAGCACTTCACGTTCGATTGGCAAGCCACGCGTACGAGCTTCATCGCGGAGTAAATCTGATACCGAGACAAACAGATAGCCGTGTCGCTCGGCAAGCATAATACCAATTGAATCTTTTCCCGCTCCGTTTGTTCCGCCAACGCCAAAAATGTTCATAGTTTTATTCTACTTGATATAGTCGTGGAGTTTTTTGGAATCTTTGTGTTTGCGGAGTTTGGCGAGAGCTTTGGCTTCGATTTGTCGGATTCGTTCGCGAGTGACATTGAACTCTTGGCCCACTTCTTCGAGCGTGTGTGAACGACCGTCTTCGAGACCAAAACGAAGTTTCAAAATCTTCTGTTCGCGTTCAGATAATGCACCGAGCATGTCTTTGACGTGTTCTTTCAGCAATTGCCCAGTGGCGGATTCTTCCGGCGTAACGGTATCTTCGTCTTCGATAAAATCTCCCAAAACGGAATCTTCTTCGTCGTCGCGCACCGAAGCATCCAGACTGGAAATATCCTGCTTAATCTTCATAATGTGTTCAACTTTTTCAACGTCGATTTCCATCGCTTTGGCGATTTCTTCGTTGGTTGGTTCGCGGTTGAGTTCTTGCGTTAGACGACGCTGGGTTCGCAGCAGTTTGTTGATGGTTTCCACCATGTGCACGGGGATACGAATCGTGCGGGCCTGGTCGGCAATCGCCCGCGTAATCGCCTGGCGAATCCACCACGTCGCGTAAGTACTAAACTTAAAACCTTTGTCCGGGTCGAACTTTTCAACGGCGCGCAGCAGGCCGGTGTTTCCCTCTTGAATCAAATCGAGCAGATCCAAACCACGACCAACGTAGCGTTTGGCAATCGAAACGACGAGGCGCATGTTGGCCTCGGCCATTTTGTCTTTAGCGCGTTTGTCGCCGGCAACAACTTTGTAAGCGAGCGCTAGTTCTTCGTCTGGTTTGAGCAGCGGAATTTTACCGATTTCGCGCAAATACAAACGAACGGAATCGTCGGCAATATCGTCCAAATACACTTGCTCCGGAACCACAACTTCTTCCTCTTCTTCGACCCATTCGTCCGAAAATTCCTCGGCGTTTGGTTCGGTGGCTTCAACGAGTTCGATACTTTCTTCGGTCAAATGACTGTAAATTGCCTCTAGTTTATCAATGTTTTCTGGGGTATCCGGAATAATTTTAAAGATTTCGCGCTGCTCAAGCTTGCCATCTTTTTTGCCCTTTTCCATCAGTTTTTTGACGGCGACTTCGAGTGTTTTCGGGTCTAAAACCTGCTGCTTTTTTTTATCATTTCCCACGAGATTGCTCCTTGGTTGTCTTTAGTAATACGTCGAGTTTTTTGACTTCTTGCAGCAGCGTGTCTGTGGTTTGCTCGTCCGCGTCGTGCAACTGCTCAATCAATGTTGATTTTTTGGCTTTTACAAATTTTTCTATCACTCGGACCTGCAATCGAGCGGCTTCATATTGAAGTTCCAGTAACTCGAGGGGAGCGTAGAGTTCCTCATACAAGATTACCAACATTTTAACATAATCACCGAGTTTCAGCAAAGCGTTGGCCTGTTCGCCCGGTTTTTGAATATCGACATCCGGATATTGTTGCAAAAATCTGAGCATGGCTTGCGCGTCTTCCCCGCGGAACATCTCGGCACGGATTGATTCCAGGTGCGTTCGCAAACGAGCGCGTACTAAACACAGCGCCAGCAGTTGATTCTGCGTTTTGGCGGTATCAGCATCGGCCTGAGAAACCTTGGCGACGTCAATTTTTTTCTTGCGCGGCTGCGTTTTGGCTAGGGTTTTATCTTTTAGCTTCAGCGACAAGGCACTTTTACTTATGCCGATTTTTTCACCAATAACTCCCAAGTAGTGATCGCGTTCCACGTGATCGTTCAACTGCGCCACAATTGGCAGCACCGTGTCGGTGAACGTTTTTTTTCCCGAACCGGAATGTAAATCTAACTTTTTTTCATATTGTTTAATCATCCAGTCTACGGCGTAATCGTAATTATCAATTGCCGTTTCCCACGCCGCTGAATCTTTGCGGATCAACTCGTCCGGGTCTTTGCCCTCAGGCACGGTGATAATACTTAAATTAACACCGACTTTGCTGGCCAGCGGAATCATTCGCTCGGTGGCATTGAGTCCAGCGTTGTCCTGATCAAAACTGAGGCGAATATCGTCGGTAAAGCGCAACAATTCTTTAAGATGAAATTCCGTCATGGCCGTTCCGGCGCTGGCGACCACATTTTTGACTCCAGCCTGGTGAGAAGCAATCACGTCCAGGTTTCCTTCCACAACCACGACAAATTTATGGCGGCGAATGGCATCTTTGGCCAAATGCAGCCCGTACACGTGACGACTTTTATCGTACAGTGGCGTTTGAGATGTGTTGATGTACTTCGGTGAATTCGGTTCATCGTGCAAAATTCGGGCCGTAAACCCAATAATTTGACCGCGCGCATCGGCAAGCGGAAACATCACCCGGCCGCGGAACATATCGCTCATGCCGTAGCGATCAGTCGCTAGACCCGCTCTTTTAATTTCCTCGTCGCTAAATTTTTTGGAGCGCAAAAAATCCAGCAACGCGTGTCCGGTGTTGGGCGAATAGCCAATTTTAAATTCCAACGCCGTGTCTTTGCTAAAATCACGTTTTTTCAAGATATAATCTAATGCCTCGCGGTTTTTGCTAAACTGTACCTGATAAAATTTTGCCGCCAGTTCGTTAGCTTCTTGCAGCCGCGTTTTTGCCCGACCGCGTTTGGCACTGGCGCTGCTGCGATACTGCGACAAATCAACCCCGGCTTTACGCGCCAAAATCTCCAGCGCCCCTTTAAAATCGACGCCTTCCATTTCCATTACAAAGCTAAACATGTTGCCGCCCTTGCCCGAACTAAAATCGTGCCAGATCTGTTTTTCGGGGCTAATCATCAAGCTCGGCGTTTTTTCGTTGCTAAACGGACTGAGCGCTTTTAAGTTTCGCCCGGCGCGTTTAACCTCGACGTATTCGCTCACCACGTCTTCGATCGAAATCCGAGCCTTAATATCCTCAACCGCATCCATGTCACCAGTGTACACTGGTCAGAAAAAAGAAACTAGAAAATAGAAATTAGCATAAGAAAAGAGCCGGAACCATCCGACTCTTCTTCCATTTGCTTATTACTGCACTATTTATCTTTATTTTTCGATATACGTACTATCATGGTTATGTTTTTTTGTCAATAATAGTAGGTGCTAGTCTTGTCAGTTTCCCCTGTTTTAAAGTATGCTTATGCTTATGAATCTCGTTAAATCCGCTATGTGCATGTGTTACTTTCCGAAAAAACAATTTCCTATGAGCAACTCTAAATCTTCATGGAGGCTTTAACGGGATGAATCCGAATGACCCGAACCAGACACCACAATCATTTGACCCGGCGCAGTACGACTTTATTACAAACCCGGCGCAACCGGCTAAAAAATCACTGGTTCCAAAACTGGGCGGTGGTGGTGGCAGTCGCGGTGGCAAATCGCGTGTAATAGTTATGATTATTGGTGGTTTGGCAATTTTGACGGTGCTTATTCTGGTGTTCGGCCTGATTTTCCGTAGTGGTGGTGGCAGCAAGGAACAAATGCTCAAAGTTGCCCGCGAACAGAGCGCAATCATAGCCATCGCTGATATCGGCGCGCAAAAAGCCGGCAGCACCGACACTAAAAGTTTAGCGAACAGTGTCATCCTCACTCTATCCAGCGACCAGCAAGCTGCAATTGCACAGCTAGCCAAAAATGGCACAAAAGTAAAAGACAAGGATTTGACCGCTCAGCCGAATAGCGAAATCGCTCAAAAGTTAACGGTTGCCGAGCAAAACGGCACCTTCGATGTGGCGTTCGAAAGCGCCATCAAAGACTTACTGGCCACCTATCAACGGAACGTACAGGTCGCCTACGAATCAACTGACAGCAAATCTGCGCGCGAGGTGTTCACCCAAAGCTACGAGAACACCAGCCTGCTGATCGCCGATGCCGAAAACAACAAGTAGCCAAACCTTGGTCGCATGAAGAACCCAACACCAAAACCTACGCTTCGGCAAATCAACTGGCTGCTTGCGGCGTTGATTATTCTTATAAACTTGTACGTTATTGCTGTTCCTTTTTTTTCGGCACTCCAGTTCTGGATTGATGAACAGACCAATAAAAATGTTGAAGCTCAGCTCAACGAAGAAGTTACAACTAAAAATCCGAAAACGTATGCAGCGAACACAATTATTATTCCGCGTTTGCGCATGACCGAAAAAATTTACGAGGGTCCGGATATTTCGGCAGCCAACAAAGGCGTTTGGCGCCGTCCAAACAGTAGTACGCCACCAAAGGACAGCAACACCGTGCTGGCGGGTCACCGGTTCATGTACAATAATCCGCGCGGCGTATTTTATCACCTTGATAAGATAAAAATCGGCGATGAATTAGCCGTATTTTGGAAGCAAAAACGCTACGTGTATAAAGTTGACTCGATTGCCACCGTTCCCGCCACCGAATCAGACGTTGAATCACCAACCGACGACGCCGTGTTAACCCTATACACTTGTACGCCGCTGTGGTCGGCAAAAGATCGCCTGGTTGTTCGCGCAAAACTAATTGAAAGACCCTGGTAATAAAAGTATGAACGAAAAGATTCGATTTTTTATTCTTCTCGGGCTGCTTATTTGCAGCGTGGCCTTGGCAGCGTTCTTGTTCGTATCCATTAACGCCACTTCCTTGACTAATCTGGGCGGCTAAAAAATATCAAAAGCCTTTTGCGGGCGCAGCGAGTTCATGTTACTCGCAGCCATTGATGGCACCAAATGTGGCGTTGGCGCAGGATACGCCGCTTGAGACCGTGGGTGGTGAGCTTGAAGTTGAGTCGCAGTCGCTTTAGGCGCCGGACGTTGTACCATGTCTCCGATTAAACCCGGTTGCTTCGCTGCGACCGGACGAATCGGCTGCGCTGCAACTGGCGCAACTGGCGCTTGCCGAACTGGAGTCGGAGCTGCAGCTGGCGCGCGGTAAGCGGCGGGCTGAACCGCGTATTGTGCTTTTGCGAGCTTGCGAATTTTGCGCGCCATTCTAAAGTTCACAAGAATTACCAGCACAACCGCAACTTGGTACAACACAATCGCGGGCGCAGCCATGAGTAACTGATTAAACGGATCAGGCGTCGGTGTTAAGATCGCTGCGACAATAAAACTCAACACAATAATATACCGCTGCATTTTCATCATTTTGCCCGGTCCGAGCGGTT
>CAYQXB010000019.1:0-9227 GCA_964421475.1 uncultured Candidatus Saccharibacteria bacterium | reverse complement strand
GATAAATCTTGAGTGTTGGCGCTTCAACTTCCATAACCGGCAAAGCTTCCGGCTGTTCAGCATCGGCAATCGTTTCACCAATCTGGGCGTCACCCACGCCAGTAAGTTGTACGATATCGCCGGCAACGCCACCTGGAACTTCAAACTTACTGACACCGTGGCTCATATACACGGCATCGACTTTTGCTTTGGCAAACGTACCGTCTTTTTTGCAGAGCGTCACTGGCTCACCGGCTTTAATGCGGCCACGGGTAATACGGCCAATGGCGTATTTACCCTTGAAACTATCCCACGCCAGTGCAGTCACCAGCATTTGGAATGGCTTTTCGACTTCAATTGTTGGGGCCGGAACGTGTTCGATAATTGCTTCGAAAACTGGTTCAAGATCGGCGTCAGCTTCGGCACTTGCTGGCGCTTCTCTCCACGCTTTGCCTTCGCGACCAATGGCGTAATACACCGGATAGTGCAATTGGTCTTCGTGAACGGCTAATTCTAAAAATAAATCAGCCAGTTCGTCTTCAACTTCTTTGATGCGTGAGCCGGATTTATCGATTTTGTTAATAATGACGATTGGTTTGAGCTCCGCCGCCAAGGCTTTACCAAGCACAAACTTGGTTTGTGGCATTGGGCCTTCTTGGGCATCAACGATCAAAATACAACCGTCGGCCATGTTCAGTGTGCGTTCAACTTCGCCACTAAAATCGGCGTGCCCCGGCGTATCGATGATATTGATGCGGTAATTACCGTGTTGGACAGCAGTTACTTTGGCGGTAATGGTAATGCCGCGTTCGCGCTCTTGATCGCCAGAATCCATGATCAGCTCTTGCTTCATTTGGACTGCTTTAACAGACCATCCACCAAAGTGGTTTTGCCGTGGTCGACGTGCGCGATAATCGCGAT
Organism: uncultured Candidatus Saccharibacteria bacterium; assembly: GCA_964421475.1. Taxonomy (GTDB): domain Bacteria; phylum Patescibacteriota; class Saccharimonadia; order Saccharimonadales; family JAGQNJ01; genus CAYQXB01. The sequence goes on along the minus strand of CAYQXB010000019.1, from coordinate 8,327 downwards.
ATTTCTAATTTTGGTTGGATCTTGAATGTCTGCCATTTCTGAATTCCTGCTTAGTTTACAAACGTTAATGCATAACCAACGCGACCAGCGCGACCAGTTCGGCCAATGCGGTGGACGTAATCGTCGTAGGTTTGCGGTGTTGAATAGTTAATCACATGAGTGATGTCGGCAACGTCGATTCCGCGCGCAGCAACGTCGGTGGCTACCAGCACGGTGATTTCACTCTTTTTAAAACGATCCAGGGCTCGTTGGCGTTGGCCTTGGGATTTGCCACCGTGAATGGCATCAGCCGCAAAACCACGGCTGGCAAGTTCGTTACTTAATCGTTCGACGCTACGTTGGGTTTCGTCGAATACGATGATTTTTTGAGCGTGTTCGGCATTCAAGATTTCGTGCAATTTATCCATTTTGTCGGTACTTGATTGAAAACGCACCACGTCTTGGTGGACGTTTTCGCTGGTCGAACCAGTTTTGACCGTAATGGTTGTCGGATCGTTCGCGAATGTTTGAATCAAGCTGTTGACGCGCGAATCAAGAGTTGCCGAGAAAAAGAACGATTGGCGAGGATTACCAAGCTGGCTCAGAATTTCGCGAACATCATTCACAAATCCCATGTCCAACATGCGGTCAACTTCGTCGAGCACCACGCAGTTGTAGTACGAAAGTACCAGGTTTTTGCGCTCAATGTGATCTTTAATGCGGCCTGGTGTGCCGATGACAATGCGCGGATGTCCTTTGAGGTCGCGCGTTTGACCACCCATGTTGGTGCCGCCAATGAGTAATGCACCGTTCAAACCACTGCCACGGCCGATCGAACGGCATTCCATTTCAATCTGTTGCGCTAGTTCGCGCGTTGGCGCTACAATCAATGCCCGTGATTCGCGGTCGTTAATTAGTTTATGCAGCAGCGGAATTGCAAACGCAGCGGTCTTGCCGGTTCCAGTGTTCGCCACGCCAATAATATCGCGACCCTCAAGGGCTAACGCGATAGTTTGATCTTGAATTGGCGACGGATCCACAAAGCCTTTTGTTGCCAGGTTTTGTTTCAAAATATCAGCAATTTCGAAATCGTTAAACTGGTGTGTTGGCACGTATTGTTCAACGGTTACTGGTTTGGCAGCTTGCACAAATCGCGCCGGATCAATATATTGACCGCGACGTTTTCCGCCACCCGAACGACCTCTGTTATTTGATGATGAATGATACGAACCGGAACGGCCACGATTACCAAATGCTGACGGCCTGCTGGAGCGGCGGCCAGAACGAAGATTATTACGATTGTTAGAATATGAAGGCATAAAAAATGAATCCTTTGGTTTAGAAATTTATGTTAGTCGATTGTCTTAAAATGAAATCGAGTAACATTGCATCTACTTGGAAGTTTTTCCAAAAACCCGGATTCATCGAACAATGTCTACAATATTAACATAAGCTTCCACCCCTGTCAACAGATTGTTCATCTATTCTTGTGTCGTTGTATCGTCGAACATGTAGCCAACTCCGCGCATCGAATGCAGCGTCCAGCCGTCTGGATAAATATGCGCGTTGACACTCATGCCGCTGCTTTGTACCTGACCGCGCCGATCAATGATTTCGACCGGCATAACAAATTGAGGTGATAATTCTGGTCCGTTATCTGTCGGACCCATCTTATTCAGCCCGATCCATTAACATTGTTACTTCGCCGACAGTGAATGGAATAATCAGTCGACTGTGGAACGGTTTGCCCCGCCCTACCGCAAATTCGCCGGTTTCGAACTCAGCCTGAGCGCCTTCGAGTATGCGGATATCTACATCTTTGGGTTCCGCCTCTGCCACTACAATGGTTAGTTCATGGCACGCCGCAGCACCGCGCATTTCAAACTTTGACGAACTGCTACCCTCTTGATAAAACATTCTCAACCCGTGATGCTCTCCAAGTGGTACATCCAAAAATTCAATGTGGTGCACCCCAAACGACACTGGTCGAATGAATTGTGTTCGCGGCACACCCTCATCCCTCGCATGTTTGAACATCGTGAGGCGCGGCCGGTGATCGGCAAATTCAACACGTAAAAGTTCCTGTTCGTTTTGGGGCATAATTTTCTAGTCTAACGCCGCAAAGTACTTTTGCAAGCATGAGCGTGTTGCTAATATAGGCAGAATATAGTAGAATAGATGTCCACGGGGCTGAATTTTAAGCTCGACGTCGGACTTTATCGGTTAGAGTAGCAGGTCGCTTATCAGCGTCATAGGTACATTTTTTAGATGCAAAATCTGAAAATCGCGGTCTTTCTGCATCACTAATGGGCAGCCTTCGGGAAGCCTTTGGTGTACGCGAAACCGCACCAGCTTTAGTTTAATTACTTAAAGCCGTGCTTTACGCGATATCTGGTAGCGTAAATGCGCGCCATATTTCCAGGTTGCTGTTTTGTTATGATCCGTAACAAAATTTAAGACTTTGGACTGCGGAATTTGTTCTTTTGTCTGCTTTTATGCAAATTCCAAAGATATACAAACAGACTAAACCTGTAGAATCCTAACCAAGATAATCCAGCGGACCCGAGGGCAGTACTCGGCAGCTCCACCAGACTTCGCTAAAGCTTCGTCTGGCAAGCCAATACCACAGTGTTTATGGCTCGCTTTGACGAAGTTTTTGTAATAGTTGCGAAGTCTGTCCGCCGTAGCCAACGGCGAAGGAGGGCTCATGTATTATGTCTACGTATTAGGAAGCGAAAATTTTGACCAAAGTTATATTGGAATGACCGATGATCTGAAAGGACGATTAAAAGATCATGACTCTGGAAAAAGTTCACATACTGCAAAATTCAAGCCCTGGAAAATTATTTGCTACTTCGCATTTACAAACAAGAAAGTTGCTGCAAACTTTGAGCAGTATTTGAAGTCGGGTTCTGGGCGCGCCTTCGCACGCAAACATTTTTGAAACCTCAAAGTTAAAAATGCATCAGTGAAAACTGGTGCTGTTTTTGTTCCTAATCCGTTAATCGTGTGATTTGCTATACTTGCCTTATGACCGAAAGCGTTGGAGCACCAGAAACAAGAACGCCAGCTGACATCGATGAGTTCAAGAACCAAGTTGGAAAAGCAGACGGCACACTTATTCCATTGGCTCGAAAGAGCGATCAAGGTACTGATCTTTATGTCTCAAGCAGATACATCGCAAACCCGACCATGGAAGACAGTCCTCATGCCGAGAAGTATTTCTTTGGCTGGGCAGAAGACAAGACGCTTGGGCCAATGACCGGAGTCTTGCTTGTCGATGTTTATGCAAAACAGGATGACCAGGTAGTTCCAGTTGGTCACATGGATTGGTGGTTGCAGGGCGATTATGCCAATGGTGGTGGAAACCTTCATTCGGCGCTTGTTCCTAAGAACGACGTCGAGGAGCGTACTTTTGATTTTTGGGGCGGAAAATTCAATCACAAACACAACACTACTGCTTTCAAGGTGATGCCCGAATACCAGAAACAACAGCTCGGTAGCCTTATGGTAGCAACGAGCTCTCTTGCTTTGTCAGATCTGGGCGTTTCGAGATTCTATACGGGAGTGTTGCTAGACCCAGCAGTAGCAACTTATTCGCGCTTTGGTGTTCATGACGGCGATTTTCCAAGCATGGGGCACTCCCAAAGCGATGACCCAGATTGGTGGAAAGCAAGAAATCTACCGATAGAACGATTAACAGATAATCCTCGTGTTGGTCAAGTCATACAGCACTTTATAGAACAGCCTGCTCAAGCGGCTTGATTGACTTTTTTAATAAATCTGCCATTGTCATTCTATGACAGACGAGCGCGAGCCGATTCCTCGACCTGGCCTTAGCCATAGGCAGCAGCAATTGCTTGATATGTTTTTAGAAATTGGCCGTCACCACGAAGCTACAACAACCGGCCAAGTCCATGCCATGGATCAAGCAACCGCATTCATGAGAGGCCGGTTTGCAAAGCAAGGGACAAACCTCGATACTGCGGAAGATTTTTTCTACGTAGTAGCTGGCTTGAATGTTGGCACAATTTGGGTGGCAGGAATCTTGGAACAACAACCAGAATTCAGTGTCGAGCACGCGATAAACGCCCTGCGCGTAAGCCTTGATCAGCTGGCTCCTTCTGGTTCTCGACAGTTTGAAGCACCAAAAGATCCTGCAGCAATTGCTTGGTATGATCAGACGACAGCATTTGTTAGGAATTTTCTTGTAGATACCATGGAACAAGATATCGGAAACCCAAGAATCTTTAATCAAGTTTCGGCTGGTATGACAGTTGGAACGGAGTGGATGCGAGGGCTCTTGGATCAAGGGTACCCGGCGGGGCAGGCTGCACACATGACCTGTGTCGCCTGCTCATTGCTGGCACCCGAAGGGTAAGTACCGCCATCTGCGCATTTCATCTTCGAGCTGGGGTGAACTTTTTTCGAGCTGCATTTGGCAAAACGCTATTATACAACATTCCAGGGAGACACCCTGGAATGAAAACGCATCAGTGAAAACTGATGCTTTTTTGTTATGCTTAAGGTTATGGATATTTCGTACTTGTTGCTTTCGATTTTTGGCGAGAGCGCCGGCAATGTGTTTGATCGGCTGAACTTCAAAAAAACGCACATTAAAATTCGCCAAGCATTGTTTCTGGGATTTTTGGGCATGTCGTTTTTTATTTGGCTGTATATTTATGTAACTGATCAACCGTTCCCCCAGTTTACACTGGTGCCACTTTTGTTTATCGGCGGCATTATTTTGCTTTCATTTAGCGCCAATGTTTTTGATTTTTTGAGTCTTAAGTCTGATGATCTTTCGCTGCGTGAGCCGGTTATTGATTCCTACCCGATCATGGCTGGATTGATTGGTTACGCGTTTTTTCCAGCCGAGCGGCAAACGATTTACTTGTGGGCGTTTATTGCTGGGGCAATCATAATTTACTGGGGACTGCATCATGCAAAACTTCGGGCGCGGCAACGAAAGGGATTGTATTTCTTATTACTCGCGATGGCTTTGTACGCGGTCTTGCCAACGTTGTACAAAGAAGCACTGGAGTATGTTTCGCCGGCATATATTTCCGGGTTTCGGGTAGTCGGAATTTTAATTCTGAGCAGTTTATTTTTGCCAATTAAATCTTTGAAAGGATTGACCCCAAAGCGAGTCGGCTATGCATTTGCCTCTAGTTTTGTTTGTTCGATTGCGGCCATCGCCAGTATTTACGCCATTGGCGCCTACGGTGTTGTTTTGACCTCGTTGTTCTTCATGCTGGGTCCAGCCTTGCGCTATCTATCTGGATATTTTGTCTTGCACGAAAAAGTTCGCCGCCGCGAAATAATCTCCAGCCTTATGCTAAGCGTCGTTGTAGCAGTGACTGCCTTTATGAGTTAATTCTATCCGTAAAAACCAGTGTTTTTATTTATGTTGGTGATTACAGCCGCCCGGGCGATCGGGGCGGCAAGCTTGTTCGTGCATGACATCAAGCAAATGTTTTAGCTGCGCCTGCTGATTTGGGTCCAGACGATTGAACACGCTTGAATGGTAGTTATCAAGTGCGCTGAGCGCTTTATCGACTAATTGCTCGCCTTTTGGTGTTAGGGTTGTGATGCGCTCACGTTTGTTGTCGGCACTTTTTTTGGCGGTAATCAAACCAACTTCTTGAAGTAGTTTAATTTGCCGCGACACGCTGGCTTCGGTTTGGCCAAGTTTAGCAGCAATGTGCTTTTGCTGAATACCTTGTTGCCACTTGAGCGCCATTAAAATTTTAAACTGCGAAAACCCGATATCAAGGCGTTCTTGCAGCAACAAGTCAGATTGGCGATCCAAAACTAACGCCACATGATGCAGCGCGTAGCCCAGGTTATTGATTGTCCGTTCACTCATTATTTTGATTACTTTTCTTTAATTCACCGCGCACAAAATCTCTCAACGTTTTTATTGTAAATCGTGAACAGTTAACGCGTCAAGTATCATGCAAAGAACGTTGTGTATAAGTCGTTCCACTCGCTGAGCGAGAGCTCCTGCGCGCGTTTGTTGTGGTCGATTCCTGCTTTGCTCAAAAGTGTTTCGACCTCTGTTTTTTGAAGCCGCAATCCCCCGCTCAAACTACTGCGCAGTTTTTTGCGTTTTTCGCTAAAGCCCGCTTTGACCAGCCGAAAGAATATTTTTGGGTCTACTTCAAACAGCGGTTTTTCACGCCTGGTCAGTTTTACGACTTGGCTATCAACTTTGGGTGGTGGCGTAAAATATTCTGGCCCCACCACGCTGCCTAAATCGACCTGGTAATAAAATTGCGCCGCAATGGCCGAGATCGAAAGATTACCCGGGCTCGCCGCCAATCGCTCGGCAACCTCTTTTTGGACAAGCAAAGTTGCGCTGAGTGGTTTATGCGCGTCAGCTTCGGTAAGTCGGCGCACCAAAAAAGCCGTGACGTAATACGGAATATTGGCGACGATTTTGTACCGCTCGGGCATGTTTGCAAAATCGTAGGTGCGAATATCGCCCCACTGCACAAAAATCTTTTTGGTTGGTTGGTTGGCATACTTTTTAGTCAGGTCTTTAAATCGCTGTTCGTCGTATTCCAGCGCAATGACTTCAGCGCCGGTCGCAATTAAGCGATCGGTCAGCGTGCCGGTTCCCGGGCCGATTTCAAGCACCACATCATGCGCCGCAACTTCGGCGAAATCACAAATATCCGTCAGAATGGTTTCGTCGCTCAGCCAGTGTTGTCCGAGTTGCTTTTTGGCAAAAGGTACATCACTCATATATTGATGAGACAAAGCCCGGTTTCGTCGTCTTTTGATTTGGTGAGGTTTTCGCCGTGCCATTTATGCAAAAATATTTCGCAGGTGCCACCAACGACAACTTCTTCGACGTGACCGCCAACAACGCTGAGGTCAGATTTTGCGAACGTGCCGTGCAAGTGAATGCTTGGCCTATCATCAATCCATGTAATGTTTCCTTGCAAACCAGTAATTTCGGTTAGCTCATTGACATCATGCGGTTCGTACTTTTGCTCGCTCAAATTGTAGAAGCCCAATTTTGCGGATTGCGCACCACCAATAGCATTGATCCAACAACTTGGAATGTTTTCTTGCTCGATAAGGTTTGTCAGCGATTCAATCAGCTTTTCGCCCTTGCTCAACCGCACAATCCAATTAAATCCATCAGCCCGAAATTTCATACCTCTATTGTATCAAGTTAATTAAAATCCATTTAATTCTCGCGAACGAGTAAAGTCAACCGAGCGTCAGAACTGGCGCGCTGCTAGGCTTGATCTGAGTGACATGTTTGAGTGCAAGACAAGGAAAAAATGAAACACGGACCGAGCGTCAGAACTGGATGCGATGCTAGGCGCCACTGAAGCGCGGACTGAGCCGTATTTTACATACGGTGAAGGAGCACTGGAAGTGGCAACAACGCAGCGCGCCAGTTCTGACGCTCGGGCCTACCACCAGTGGTTGGCTTGCCAGAAGGCGTTAGCCTCTTGCCACGAACCGTAGCGGCCATTAGCATACTCGCTAAAATGTTTGAGCTGGCACACTGGATCCGTCTGCCAATTCGGACAGGCACTAATGAGCACCTCGGCGCTGCAACGTTGACCAAGCCCAATGCAACGATTTGCGCTGACACTCGCTGGGTTCCAACCGGACTCACGTCCGATAATTAAATCCACGTACGGATACTGTGAGGCCGGAATGCCCGCGCCGCGCATCCAGTCCAACTTATTGCCGGAGATTCCGCCAGCTCCAATTTTGGTACCAACTGCGATAACACGGTTAACCGGCGCGTACGCAGTAACCTGTTTGAGAATCTTCTTCTTTTTGGTGCTTGGATCAATTTCGTAGAGCACCAGTTTTTTGCCGTTGCGACCCTTTTCGCGAACTTTTGTCGTACCGAATGCTAAGTCTGGATCGTTCACGCGCTCAGTTTTATTCTTAACCGTGACTGATTTACTGGTAATAATGCGTCCTTTGTAGGTTACAAAAATGACCGAGTTGGCTTTGATTTCAGTAGAAGCGTCAGGGAACGTCGTCACGTCAGCCTCGTTAATATCTTTTTCGCTTAAGACTTCGGCGATCGTATCAGCATGCGTCCGAATTTCGTAGGATTTTCCATAGAGCACCAATTTGACTGGAATGGAACGCTCAATCACATATTTTTCGCCAACGCCTTCGTTGATTACGTCGTCCTCAACACCAATCTGAACGTTGTCTTCTGGGTACAATTTGATACCGGCTTCGCGGGCGATCGCTTCGGCCGATTGTTTGGCGCTAAAATTTGTGACCTGTTTTTTACCATCAATAATTGTCACTTGCCGCGCGCGGTAAACGTTGACGTTAAAATCATCCTCTAAAATCTG
>CAYQXB010000018.1:0-9352 GCA_964421475.1 uncultured Candidatus Saccharibacteria bacterium | reverse complement strand
TGAGTAATGACTCAAAACGAAACCATCATCGCAGTAGAAAATCTCACAAAAAAATTTGGCAAATTTACAGCACTTAACAAATTAAATCTTGAAGTTCGACGCGGCGAAGTACATGGATTTCTCGGGCCAAACGGTGCCGGTAAATCGACCACCATTCGGATTTTGCTTGGGCTACTCCGTAAAACCAGTGGTAACGCAACACTTTTTAATGAGGATCCTTGGGTCAAGTCCGTGCAACTGCACAAACGACTCACCTATGTCCCGGGCGATGTCAGCCTGTGGCCCAACTTATCTGGCGGCGAAGTGATTGATTTATTTGGTAACCTGCGCGGCGGTATCGACAAAAAACGCCGTACGCAACTACTCAGCGATTTTCAACTTGATGCCAAAAAGAAATGCCGAACCTATTCAAAAGGAAACCGGCAAAAAGTTGCCCTTGTTGCTGCACTCGCCACAGACGCCGAGTTATATATTTTAGACGAGCCAACCAGCGGCTTGGATCCGTTGATGGAATCGGTGTTTCAACACCATATTACCGAACTCAAACAGCGCGATAAAACAGTATTATTATCGAGCCACATCCTCGCCGAGGTCGAAGCGCTCGCCGACCGCGTCACTATTATCCGGAATGGTGCTACAGCGGCATCTGGTACGCTCGCCGAGTTGCGTCACCTGAGCCGCCACCACGTGCGCGCTGTAACCAAACAATCGCCCGAGGGACTCAAGAAACTGAACGGTATTACCGATTTAACAATCAAAGAAAATCACAGTAGTTTCACTGTTGAACACATCAAGCTTGGCGCGGCAATTGATTTGCTTTCAAATCTTGGCATCGAATCACTCACCAGCGAGCCACCATCGCTCGAAGAATTGTTCATGCAACATTACGATACAACAAATAAACCGAGTAAAAAATAATCTGCTATGCTTGCATTAAAAGGTACCTGGCAATTATTCCGGCTCAGCTTGCGACTCGACCGTTTTAAGTTGCCGATTTGGATTCTTGCCAATGTTGGCATGGTTGCTTTCACAGTTCCGCAGTTGCGTTCGGCCTATGCAACCGAGGCTCAGCGATTACTATACGCAGGCGCAACTGCTCCAAGTGCCGTAACTCGCCTATTTGGCGGTGCATTAACCGGCCCAAGTTTTGGCGAAATTGTCATTGTTGAAACGTATGCGCTGATAGCCTTACTCAGCGCCCTCATGAGTATTTTCCTGGTGGTTCGGCACACTCGCCAAAATGAAGAAACGAACCGCAGTGAAATGATTGGCGCTATGGTTGTCGGGCGGCAAGCACAACTGAGTGCGACCTTGCTGCTCGCCTTGCTGGCAAACCTCGTAACTGCCGGATTGATGTACGTTGTTTTTATCGCTAGTGATCTGCCGATGGCTGGCTCGGCTGCCTACAGCGCCGGCATTGGTCTTATGGGAATGTTCTTCGCGTGTGTTGCCGCCGTGACTTCTCAGTTGTACGAAAATACGCGCGCGGCCAGCGGCATGGTCGGATTAGTCTTTGGGATTTTATTTGTAGTCCGCGGTGTTGGCGATGCCTTTGGCCAATTGATACCAAGTGGTCTGGGTGTCAAAACTAATCCAGTGTCGTGGGCAAGTCCGGTGGCGTGGGTTACCAATATGCGGCCATTTGCCGGCGAAATTTGGTGGGCGCTCGGCTTGTTTGTAGTCGGTATTCCAATCCTCATTGCCGCTGCATATGTATTGCTTGGGCGACGAGATGTTGGCGCTGGAATATTTGCCACCAAGCTTGGGCGACTTCATGCAACGCGCGGATTGCTTCGCCCGTTCGGGCTGGTTATTCGCTTAAATCGGACTGCGTTTATCGCGTGGTTTTTCTCGTTTGTGGCGATGGGTATTATTATTGGTGCTGTTGCGGAAGAGTTCAAAGATTTGATTGCCGGTAACGAAGAAATGCAGAAGATCTTAGCGACAATGGCCGCCGGAAACGACCCGGTTAATATTATGTTTAGTGCAGTATTTACAATCGGCGGTATTGCAGCGGCGGCGTATGGACTGCAGATTTTGACCCGTATGCGCAGCGAGGAAACCAGCGGGCGGCTCGAACTAGTCTTTTCGACACAAAAAAGCCGCCCGGCGTGGCTCAGCGTACACCTCGTCTTTGCTGTCATCACCGCAGCGCTGTTGCTAATTGCGATGGGTGCGAGTGCCGGCGTGGCATATGGCATTATCACGACTGATCTTTTGCATCACGCTTGGTCGCTCGGCGCTTCGATACTTGTCCACTTACCCGCCGTCTGTGTGTTACTTGGTCTGAGCCTGGTTATTTTTGGATTGCTGCCGCGTTTTTTTGTGGCGCTTACCTGGACACTTTTGGCCGGCAGCTTACTCATTTTCCAGCTGGGAGCGATCTTGGATTTGCCGCAGTGGGCAATGAACTTGTCGCCGTTTACCCACACGCCACCTGCGCCAGCCACCACTATTGCATTCGAACCACTGCTTATTCAGTCGGTGGTGGCGCTGGGATTATTTGCAATAGGATTTATTTTATTCCGACGACGTGACCTAACAACCGAATAGCTCCTACTCAATTCGAGTTGAACCGGTTTGGCCGGATTGATCAGCTGTAAATGTAATTTTAAGAACGCTCGCGTCAACGGGCACGCTTAAATCTTTGAACTCGCAGGTGCCGTTTGTGGCAATTGCGGTAAATTCTGTATCGTGAATAATCGTCCTGCAAACGCCAGCTTCAGTTGTATCGAGTTTTGCCGCGATCGTAACCGTACCGTCCGGGTTTTGCGTCACGGTTGGCTCAACCGCAATCTCACCCGGCTCAGTTGTTGCGCCCTCATCTGCGGGAGCCTGCGACGTTTCGGGCAGGGATTCTTCCGTTTCAGCAGGATCGATAGGAGATTGCGCAACCTGTTGCGGCACTTGATTTGAGTGCTCTTGGTTTATTTCGTTTTGCCGCGCTATTTTTTGCTGATTATTAATAAACGCGCCGCCGCCGATGATTCCAAGACCAATAGCAATAACCAGCGGCACCATCACTTTGGTATTACGAGACAATGTAATCAAAAAATTCATATGTACATCCTTAGACTATAAAATACGCGATCAGCATAATTGCTGCCATGGCTGCCATCAGACCATCTTCCCAGAGCGCAATCGTTGACAAAGGTAATTTAATAACATCTCCGAGACAAACGCAAGCGATCTCTTTGTTGCTGGAGAGCGCTTTTAAGATTCCGTAAGCACCAATCAGCATAATAATCAGTGTTACGACGTTACGAAACAGCGGTGCTAAATCGGCCGCAAACAAAAACCCTAAGAACAATTCGATGAACGGATAGGTGTAATTATAAACCTTAAAGCGTTTTGCCAAGATATCATATGTCGGGAAGCCAGCGATGAAACCCTCGTATCCAATCAGTTTAAAACCGCCAAAAATCACAAAGAATCCAGCCATAAACCAACGCATCCACTCGTGCCAGTCGAAGCCCAGCACAAAGCTCATGGCCGTCGCGCACAGCACGATCACCGCGAGGACGGCGTATAGCTTGCGATATTCTTTTTTGGTGTCGGCCGGCAATACAACTTTGTGCGTTTTGTGGTGATCGTGATCTTCGACAGCCGTTTCGGCTGCTTTTGCTGTTTCGGCCGGATGATCCGCATGGTTCGTACTCACCGGTCGCCGCCGCGGTCGATCCGCCTCGCGCTGCTTCACATAATTATCCGAATACTGAAATGACATCGCTTATGATTATACAGCACCCTTATTATTTTGCATTCAATGCATTACGCACTGTCCCAAAAACATACCACACCACATTCCAGAGTGTCTCCCTGGAATGTGGTGTGCCTCCTTGGAAAAATGATAAGGCTCTAATTTGTGTACTCAATGGAAACACTAGCAATTCTTAACTTGCTTCCTGAATAATTTACAATGTAACCGCCGATGCGCTTTTCCGGTTGAGTATGACGAGCCCAAGGGGCACAAAATTTTTGGTAGGTCTTGCCGCGAATGCCTTGTTTTGAGCTAGAACCCGTATTATTCCCAATACTAGTGTAGAGATGGAAGGGTACCAGATTATTACCGCTTGGGACTGAGGCATTGACACAGAAACGTACATACGGAGCCCAAACGGTTGGTTGCAAGGATTTTTTAAGTTGTACGGAACCATCGTCAAGCTCAAGCACTGTCGCTTTTGCTTTACCACTATAAGTTTCAGTAACAAGCCTGAACTTCGAACCGCTGTAGTTATCGGTTCGTTCAAGCTGACTAGCAGTATAGATGCCAAAACCGCCGGCGGCAAAACTCCGGTAGGCCATCACGCCGCCGCCGATGAGTGCAAAGACAACCAAGAAAACGACAAATTGAGATTTACGTGTCCGTGGAACTAATTTACTAAAGAAGCTTGAATTCTTTTGAGTGGATTTTGTTGCTTGATTTTTTGCCATTGTAAATTTTTACGGGTAACCTTTTTGTTATTTTGTGCTAATGCTTTATAGCGTACCCCCCCCCCGGCACGCTGTGTCAAGAGGAATCTTTCCATAACTTTCCAGGATATCTCAGAAATATAACTATGCAATCTATGCTTCCAGGAGCAGATCTTGGAATAGATTCAGGACGGGGACGACTAACGGATCACTGGCTATTCGCGCTAGAGAACGGGGCGGGCTACCAGCCGCCACCTCCTCCGCCGCCACCACCGCCGCCGGAGAATCCGCCGCCACCAGAAAAGCCGCTGGAGCCTGAGCTGCTTGGTGGCGAAAAACTATTACTGCTGGTTGTTCCAAAATCGCTCAGTGACGCCGCCAAATACCCGGCGTTAAATGCCGTCCAATTGCCGTGATACCAGTCTGGCGGCTGCTCATACAAGCCGGCGAATTCTTTGGCCCATTCTTTCTCGAGCCCAAACAACATGGCATAGGGCAATAATTTTTCGAACAACTTGACTTTGTTTTGCGGCTTGGTCGGATCACCGTACTGTTTGACGCCTTCCGGGCTTTGCAAAAACTTTAATCGCTCGGCTTCGGCCAGTTTGATGTATTCACGCAGACCCAACAAATAATCGCGCATTTCGACGCCAGCCATAGTACGAGCCGGCATTTTGCCCGCGCCAATAAGTACAATAATTCCGCTAATAATCAGTCCGGCGCCGAGTGGCGTCCCAATACCCGTAAAGGCAATTGTAAAACCACCGACCAAAAGTGCAGTGCCCCACACCGAATATTTTTGGCGTGTTTTGTGCGGATCGTTGGCAAAATAACCTTCGTCAACGACGCGTTTGCTGGCGTTGTCGCTCATTTTTTTCATTGGCACGTGCAGTTTTGTTTTAAGATCAGACAGTTTAACGCGCACGCCTGGCAAGCGATCTTCAAAAAACATATCGGCAACGGCCGTTTGTTGCAGCGTCATCGCCTTGTTGTCGCTTTTCCACTCTAATTCATAATCAGCTTTTTTGAGCAAACCTGATTTAGTTTCAAAAATTTCAAGATGCCGATCAATAGCCAAACTAATAAGCGTCGCCGAGACAGCTTTGTTATTGAGCTTTTCGTTCAAAATCAAATCAGCCACAATCGGGTCAAAATGTTTTGGCGGAATGTACTGCGGCACAATAACACCCTTGCCGCGCGGATCACGACCGTACTTGCGCCACTTGTGAATCACAAACCACAACACAAACAGCGGGAGCCCGACCACACAGAGAATAATGCCGATCACGATCAGCAAAGCGACAAGCTCAGCCGTCTTATCTTTTTGGAATGTGCCTTGATTAAAAGCCACCACAAAACTCAGATTTTCGCGCGGTGCTAGATCCTGAGCGGTCACAACGACTGATTTTTTGCCCGCATTATCGGTGATCGTTGCAATCTTACAATTTTGCTTAGCGCTGCCGTAACTGCCCGTAAAACACAGTTGTCGCTCTTGCAGCCCGGCGGCGACTGCCTCGCTAAATTCAATTCGTGCTGTTACTCTGCCGAAAGATTGAGCCCATTGATCGCCATTCACGTCCCAATACAATTCGTCATGATCATCTTCAAAAGCAATCACGTTTTGCATGGTGTACGTAATCTTGTACGCCACGGCGCCGCGCACGTATTTGTCGGGGTCGCCAATTCGTAGCACCACATTGCCGTTGCTGCTCCGGGTGCTGTACTTATGCGGCACACCGTTTTCGTTCGTAACACTTTTGATCGTGACATCAAGTGAGTTGTTTTTGTACTTTTCAGGAATTGCACGTTCGATGCCGTGGTTTTGATCAAAGTTTGGAAACACGGCGTGAATGGTTTCTTCGACCTTCATGGTGCCAACGTTTTTATCCGTTTTGTCGACATAATACCGTGCGTCAAACGACCGAATACTAAAGTTGCTGGTTGACTGCGCGTACAATTTTGTGGGGGCGGCCACCAACACAAACAAGAAGATAGCAATAATCACTACACCGAAAGCCTGCTTCCATTTCTGCATAGTGATATTGTACCGTGAACTGGACAGTTCTTGGCACAAACTTCATACTTATGCACATATGGATTTTTTGCGTGAGCCATTAGCTGAAAAATTGCGCCCCAAGAGCCTGCAAGATGTTGTTGGGCAAACGCACTTGCTGGCAAAAGATGCGGTGCTGCGCCAAATCATCGAAAAGAAAAAGCCCACCAGCATGATTTTGTGGGGTCCGCCAGGCAGCGGTAAAACTACGTTGGCGCGGATTATCGCGAGCGAGACTGGCGCTGATTTTGTGGAGATTTCGGCGGTGAGCGCCAGTAAAGCCGACGTTACAAAAGTGGTAGAACGCGCCCGCGAAAACTTGCGACCCTCAACCATTGGTGAGCCGAGGCAGACTATTTTATTTGTTGACGAAATCCACCGATTTAACAAAGCGCAGCAGGACGCGTTTTTGCCGCATGTCGAAAGCGGACTCATCACGCTCATTGGCGCTACGACCGAAAACCCCAGCTTTGAAGTAATCACACCGCTATTGTCGCGGATGCGCGTGCTGGTGCTCGAACCACACAGCAAACAAGACATCATCGACATCCTCAAACAAGCGCTCAAAATCGAAAAAGCCACCAAACAAATCGACAAAAAATCGCTGGAATATATCGCTGAACTTTCTGGTGGAGACGCACGCGTAGCTCTTGGTAACTTAGAGTTGGCGCTCGAACTCGCCGGCAAACAAAAAGTAACACTCAGCGTCGTTAAAAATGCTGCGCAACGAAAACTCCCCGGCTACGACAAGCAAGGCGAATATCACTACAACATTATCAGCGCGTTCATAAAAAGTATGCGCGGCAGCGATGAAAACGCCGCGTTGTACTATCTTGCACGAATGCTTGATGCTGGCGAAGATCCAAAATTTATTGCCCGGCGTATGGTCATTTTTGCGTCCGAGGATGTTGGACTAGCCGCAAGCGCCGCGATGACCTTAGCGGTTAGTACCTTTCAGGCCGTAGAACGAATTGGTTTGCCCGAAGCGCAGTACAATTTATTTCACTGCGCGTTGGCGCTGGCTAAAACCAATAAGTCGCGCGACGTCGCCAATGCCATGCAAAAAGCTACTCAGGCCGCACAGGAATTTCCGCATGCCCAAGTACCGCTCCATTTGCGCAACGCGCCAACCAAACTCATGAAAGATCTCGGCTACCAACAAGGCACAAAATGGGAGGCCGGATTTAAACATCCGAAAGGATTTTTGCCCGAAGAACTCAAAAACTTTCGAGTCTTGTAGGCTACTCCATCTCTGGCGGCGGCGGAATTTCAAATTTTATCTCGTGGGCGTTTTTTGGAATAGTAATCGTTACCGGTTTGTAGTCGTAAACTATTTTAGTCATAACGCCATCCTCACTTTTGGCATCAATTTGCACAACGCGGCGAGATTCGGAATCAACATACACTTTTGCCGTCGTCCCCACTTCGCTCAATCCTTCTGTGCTCCAAACATCGCAGGTGCCGTTTCCGGTCGGACACGGTTGCTGACCCTCATGAACTGCTTTTTCCTGAGCATTATTGATGTCGGCTTGGCTTACATCATAGGTGTTAGGGTCCGATATAAAGCCGTGCGAAGCACTACTCGAAAACTTAGAACAACTATTTTTTGCACAAACGTAATAGAAATCCTTGGTAAAGACCATGCGAGATTTTGTACTGCTGTTCAGGAGATACTCGCTTGCGCCCTGACCGTCGGTTTTCATGACTGTAACTGTTTTTTTGTTTTTGCGGGGAGTAGCGGTCACCGTGGCGATAAACGCCTGGCCCTCGGTTGATGCCGGGTTAAATGCCGATTGGTTTTCCTCCGTTGCTGTGTCAGAATTATTTTTTTTGATGAGTGCGTAGCCTGCACCAGCGGCTGCAATGACCACAACTACGGCGACGACTCCAATTATTATTTTCTTCATATCTGCCCCCTTATTTAAAGCCACTTAAGTTTTTTAAATACTCGAATAAACAACACGGTACCACTCATGATAATAATCAGAATTGCCCAGAAAGCTAACGGACTTGCTTCGAATGGCAAATCAACGTTCATGCCATACAAACTGGCGACGACTGTTGGAATGGCCAAAAAGATTCCGATACTGGTCAGCCGTTTAAATATTCGGTTTAGGTTGTTTGCCATGATGGTCGAGTACGCATCGCGGATGTTGCTGATGGTTTTTATGCGCGACTGAATCTGGTCAATCAGTTCGGTGGTACTCAGGTATAAATCTTCAACTAAATCTTTGTCGTCTTCATACAGCGGCAAGAAACGTCCGCCTAAAAGCTTGTTCAGCATCACCGCCTGTGGCTGCAACGCCGAAAGATATTCACCCAGGTTTTCTTCAATATCAATGAACTCGATAAAATATTCGTTTTTGATGTCCGACTTGGATAGTTTGCTGCGAATACCCAAAATATGTTTATTGACCTTATGCATGTCTTTGTCGTACGAATAGTTAATCGCGCCCAGAATCTGCAAAAAAGTTTTGGTGCGCTGCGTGGTCGAAATCGGTTCAATGCCGCCAGTCAGTCGCGACAAAATGTTGGTCTCAGTACGCAAAACCGTAATGAGTTGATCCGGTGCATAGACAATCAACAGTGGTTCGGTTGCAATGTCGGTACCCTCCGGATAACTATAGCGCGCGAATACATAGGTGTTTTTTTCTTCGCGCTCGACACGCGGCGTTTCGTAGACATCGAGCGCGTCGCTGAGCAAATCGATATCAAGCTTGTACGTTTCGCTCAGCACTGCAAGCTCATCATCCGTCGGATCAACCACATAAATCCAGGAGCCTTTTTTAGCTATCTCAAGGCGCTCTGGCTTTGGCGCACGACTCGTGCTGTGGAGAATGTCAATCATTAGGACTATTGTACCAGCTCTAGCGGGTTTGCGAATTT
>CAYQXB010000017.1:0-9536 GCA_964421475.1 uncultured Candidatus Saccharibacteria bacterium | reverse complement strand
ACAGACAGACAGACAGACAGACAGACAGACAGACAGACAGACAGACAGACAGACCCTTCTGCGCCAAGGCTTCGAAGGGCAGGCAGACTTTGCGCACAGTACGAAGAAGGGCGGGCAGGACTTTGTAACACACGTTGCAGGGCAAGGTCGGCCTTCTTCGTCTCAGCTTACCGCTAATCTCTCCGGTCTCAACCCGGCTCAAGTTACCCGATCTTCGGGCGCTGGTACTGGTGACACGTCTTCCATCTTGCCGCCAACTTCTGATCCCAAACCAAAGTCGCGCAAATTCCTCTGGCTGGCAATTGCGCTTATTTTCTTGTTGCTTCTTGGCGGCTTGGTATTCTTGTGGCGGGCGAAAGGCGCCCAGTACCGCGAACTGCAATCTGCCCAAGCCTCACTCGAACAAGCTCTGCAAGACACCGATGCTCTCCAGGAGCAGGAACTCCAGGAACTCACCGGAGACGTCGTCCAGCTTCGCTCCGAACTGGATACCGACATACCCGAATCACTCAACACCCAATACGATGAACTGATACAAAAGCTAACCGAACTTTCCCAATCCTCCGACAGCTCTATCGCTGACACCGCCAGCACCTTACTTGCCGACCTGACTAATCAGGCGGGTCAAGGTATCGAACTTTCAGGAACCAACAACATCAGGATTACCAATACCGGCGTACTATCTTTAAACAACCAAACGGGTAATCTGGCGCTCCAGGGTACGCCCGACCAAACCACTGTTACGCAAACCGGCAACATCATGACTATTGGCACCGCGCAGGACATTGCATCATCTTCCAGCCCAACGTTTAATAACCAAACCTTAACGGGCAATCAGTCTATTCACGGCAATCAACAAATCCAAGGGAATCTTCAAGGTGTGTCCGCCAGCTTTAGCGGTACTGTTTCCGGAGCCGATGCTACGGCTCCTGACCAGTTTGCTACGCTTGGTCAGCTGAGCACGTCGACCGCAACCGGTACCAAAGTAGCAAGCCTCAACAGTCTGACCGGCTCGGTCAATCTACAGGGCAATAGCCAGATAGGAGTAAACGCCAGTGGTAATAATCTTAATCTTTCCATTACCGCCAACTCAATTGGCGATAGCCAATTGACCTACGCCACAGGACAGCACTTAACGACCACGAGCGCACCAACCTTTAGTAGCCTGACGCTTGGCGGCGCGAGTTTGGCAGGAAGTCTGATGCTAACGAGCGGTGACGGCTTTAGTGGCACTGTCCAGCTGGCCAGCGGCATGACCGGTGACACGATATACGTATTGCCAGCGGTTAGCGGCAGCATTGTTGAAATCTGCACCGCCGCCGGCAACTGTATTCCAAACGGTAACGCACTGGGCGATATGCTGTTCTGTGGCAATATTCCGTCGTGGAACTGCGGGGCGTCAATCGAAGTAGCAACCGCTGCTGCGACAAACATAACGTTCAAAAGCGCTGATATTGGCGGCACAATCACGACTGGGGACGGTCCAGCGCCAGATGGTCGTGGCGTGGTGTACGGAACATCGTTGTTCCCAAGTTTGGGCAGCAGCAGTACGGTAGCAGCGGGCAGCGGTAGTGGCAGTTTTAGTGTTACGCTCAACGGGCTTGCTGGCAGTACGACTTTTTATGCTCGTGCCTACGCCACTATCGACAGCAACACGGTGTATGGTCCGCAAGTGACCTTTACGACGGCGCCGTTGCCAAGCTATCAAATCGGCGACACTGGTCCGGCCGGCGGTAAAGTTTTTTACGACAAAGGCAGTTATAGCAACGGCTGGCGATATATGGAAGCCGCTACTAGTGACATAGTTGGCACAAAAGAGTGGGGCTGCTCAGGTACCACCGTTAGTGCCAGTGGCACGGCTATTGGGACGGGTCAATCGAACACTCAGGCAATCATAGCGGGCTGTTCGTCGGTTAATAACGCCGCTTACCACGCCGCCGGGTACACCCAGTCCGGGTTTAACGACTACTTTTTGCCAAGCCGCGACGAATTGGCCGAAGTATACAACCAGCGGACGCTCATCGGTTCCTTCGCGTCCAACAACTATTGGTCGTCGTCGGAGTCGTCTGCTACGGTTGCCTGGAGCCAGAGCTTCAACAATGGCACGCGGAACACGGGCGGCAAGAACAACACGTCCGTTGTGCGGGCTGTCCGGGTTTTTTAACTATTTAACGATTTGACTATTTATGGCTTTATACTATGACCTCCCTGTTTTCAAACAAACCTATGATCTGACAATGAAGGTGTTTATCTATACGCAGGAATTCCCGCGAGAATACAAATACAGCCTGGGGCAAGACATGAAGCACGATTGTTTGCGATTGATGCGAAGCATCTACCGTGCCAACAAAGCACACGACAAGCAAGAATATCTGGATGCGTTTTTGGACGAGTTCGAAGTGCTCAAGCTGGAAATACGGCTGTGCGCCGACATGCGGATACTGCCCCGCGGCAAACAGGCCGAACTGGCCAGCCTGATGGCCAGCATCGGCAAGCAAATCATAGGTTGGCGCAGATCGTCGTGAGTACCGTGAATGCTGATTCTGGACAGATTACCTATAAGGAACTACTCAATGCATACTATAGCTGTCGCAGTCGCAAGCGTAATACGGCCAGTGCGTTGGAGTTTGAGCTTGATTACGAGCAAAATCTGCTTGAGTTGCAGCGCGTCATACGGAGCGGCCACTACCGTCCGCAGCCTAGCCTGGCGTTTATTGTCCACAGGCCGGTCAAGCGCGAGATTTTTGCAGCCAGTTTTCGCGATCGCGTGGTGCACCATCTGTTAGCCAGCAAGCTGAATCCTCATTTTGAGCGATGTTTTATTTATGATAGCTACGCCTGCCGCGAGGACAGAGGAGCCTTGTTTGGTATCCGTCGGCTCGACAGATTTATCCGGCGCTGTTCCCAAAACTACACGCGTGACGCCTACGTTTTAAAGCTCGATGTGCAAGGGTTTTTTATGCACATCGACAAAGAAATATTATGGAAACATCTTGAGCCGTTTGTAGTTAAAAGTTACCAAGGCGATGACAAACAACTCGTCTTGCAACTTCTAAAAACGATTATTTTTGACGACATCAAGCAGAACTGTCGAATTAGAGGCCGTCGCCAGGAATGGGTCGGTCTGCCCAAAAATAAAAGTCTGTTTTTTGCCGGCAAAAATAAGGGGCTGCCAATCGGTAATCTGACCAGCCAGGTGCTGGCAAATTTTTACATGAATCATGTGGATCACTTTATAAAACATGATTTGGGCGTGGCTTATTACGGGCGGTATGTCGATGACATGGTGCTGGTGCACCACGACAGGGCGCATTTAGAAAGCCTGGTGCCGGTGATCGGACATTTTTTGCAGTCCGAACTGGGGTTGCACGTGCACCCGAACAAGATATTTTTGCAGCATTATCGGCGCGGCATTCCATTTTTAGGCGCGTTTATAAAGCCAGGGCGAATATATAGCGACACCCGGCTCAAAAAGAATTTTTACGCGGCTATGCAAACTCATAACCAGGCCGTGAACGGAAGCGCACCAAGCCAGGAGGATTTGCGGGCGTTTGTTAGCTCAATGAACTCATACCTGGGCATCATGCGGCATTATCAAACCTATACGCTTCGTAACATGATGATTGCCCGGAACTTGCATTATGATTGGTGGAAGTACATGACGATCGATAATAGTGCGACTGTTTTTAAAACCCGCCCACGTCGTACTCCTTTATTCTTGCCTGCGCTGTCAGTTCGGTAGATTATTTGAAAAGCCCGGACAGCCCGCACAAAAAGTAGCCACCCCCCCCGTCTGGTATACTGTAAGCATTGAAGGCTCGGCAGTGTTGTAACACAGGTTCAGAACCTTTCATCACGATTAAGTCTTTGCTCGAGCGCAGAGGCTTTTTGTTTTGTTCACCCAGCAAGCTCTGAATCAATATCCACTCAAGTTGAGCATATGGTTCAGAATGACCCACTCTATCCGTCAGTTCGGTAGATTATTTAAAAAGCCCGAACAGCCCGCACAACGTACGTGTTGTTCTTGCCGTTCGTGTTCTGCGTGCCATTGTTGAAGTTCTGGTTCCAGGCATTCGTAGCAGACGACTCCGACGACGACCAATAGTTGTTGGACGCGAAGGAACCGAACATAGAACCGCCCATGTCATGACTTCTGGTACGCATGTACCAATAGATTGTTTGCTGGCAAACGCTTTCGCTGCATCAGCCCAGGCGGCGTTTTTCAAATAATCGTTACTCGCTCTTGTTAAGCCGCCATAGCGACTAAGATGCTGGCTATTATATAGTGTAACCCAGGTGATAACAAAGCTCATGGTTGTATAAAACCAGCGTGCTAGGATGATTTTATGCCAGATAGAATCCATGCTCCGGAGATCCATGTTCCAAAACTTTTGTTGGTGCCGATAGAGGCCTTTAATGAGCGCAAAATCGTTACTGAACTTGCGCCGGAACTTGTCGCACTTGTACAAAATCCTGAGACCCAAAGTGATCTGTGGGCCAGAAATCGGCGCGGAACCATTCGAAGATACGGCATTTCGCCGGTGAAGGCTGCCGAAAATCTCAAGGGACTACGCAATCAGGATCATCTGAGCGCCTACGTCGTGCGACACGCCGGTTCGACGATCGGCATGGCGACCATTCAGCAGGACTTGCCGCTGTATGAACAGTCTGGCTCGTGGCCAGCGGCAATTGCCAGACGGTTTGGGCTTTCAACGCGCGTCGAAAACGCCCCCGAATATAATGTATCGGGCTGGATTGATAACGCACACGCCAAAGCACTTGGGAAAATTGCTGCGCTTTCGCAGATATACGCACAGCTGCGCACATTCGCGCCGGATTCGTGGACGATCGAATCTGCTGGCTGGAATCCTCAGATTGACCGTGCCATTGTTGCTGGCGGCTATGAGCCACTCGGTTTGCCAGCGATGTATGATGAACTCGAGCGCCCGGGCATTCCACCACTCAGCCAGTTTTATATTTCAGAAACTGCACTATAAAAACAAAAACGCTTGACCGAGTGGTGTATATCCTATAAACTAGTTTTCAAGAAGTAGGGTAAGCTGGGTCTTATTAGAATTGATTGATATTTACCTCGAGAGAATATCAACACCCGGCTTAGATGTCTTCCTGTGTCCCACGCCTTTTGTCGCTTTCGAGCAGTATGCAATCAGATTGCCAGAAAGAACAAAAAGGTTGTGAGAAAAGCGCGTAAAAATTTAATCAATCTCAGGTCAGGAGTAGCAACACGCCCATGGCTAAGACTATAGCTAAAACGCCAACTGCGCCGCAAAAGCGCACGTACTTTACACAAACAGACGACATCTTGGATCTACCAAATCTCGTAGACCACCAAAACAAATCATTCCAGTGGTTTATCGAAGAAGGTTTAGGCGAACTATTAGCCGAAATCAGCCCGATCGATGATTATACCGGTACCAAATTAAGCTTAAGTTTCAAAGATTATCATTTTGACGCACCAAAAACGACCGAAGCAGCCGCCCGCGAGAACAACGTTTCTTACGAAGCACCACTTAAAGCTAAAGTTGTATTGACCAACAAAGTTACCGGCGAGGTTAAAGAGCAAGAAATCTACCTCGGCGATTATCCGTGGATGACATCCCGCGGTACATTTGTTATTAACGGCGCAGAACGCGTTGTGGTCAGCCAGTTGATCCGCTCAGCTGGTGTATTTTTTACGGCCGACAAGACTGGCAGCAAAAAGGTGTACGGCGCCAAGGTTATCCCGGGTCGTGGTGCATGGCTCGAGTTCGAAACCGCTGCAAGTGGCGCACTGTATGTAAAGATTGATCGAAAACGAAAAATTCCCGTAACAACGCTGCTTCGCGCGCTTGGCGTGAACGAAGCTCGAATTCGCGAAGAATTTGCGCATGTTAATCAAGGCAAATTGAACTACGTCGACGCCACACTCGAAAAAGACCCGGCGCGAGGCACCAATGACGCGTTGATCGAAGTCTACCGACGCCTCCGACCAGGTGACCTGGCGACGGTTGACAACGCCCGTTCATTGCTCGAAAACATGTTTTATAACTTCAAACGCTTTGATTTCTCTCGAGTTGGTCGCTACAAGATCAACAAACGTTTGAACCTCGACGTACCGAATACTGCCGAAAACCGCGTCATGCGGCTTGAAGATTTGTTGGCAATCATCGCGGAGATTATTCGCTTAAACAACACGCAGGAGCCAGCAGACGACATCGACTCATTGGCAAACCGCCGCGTTAAATTGGTTGGCGAGCTTGTCCAGCGACAATTCCGTATTGGCTTGCTGCGAATGGAACGAAACACCAAAGACCGTATGTCTATGTCTGAGATCGAAACGGTGACGCCTGGCCAGCTGATTAACGCTCGCCCAGTGGTGGCAGCGGTTCGTGAATTCTTTGCCAGCTCACAACTTTCACAGTTCATGGACCAGATTAACCCGCTGTCAGAACTTGCCCACAAGCGACGTTTAAGCTCTATGGGTCCGGGTGGTCTTTCGCGAGAACGCGCTGGCTTTGAGGTTCGTGACGCGCATGCCACGCACTACGGCCGGATTTGTGCCGTCGAAACTCCGGAAGGCGCCAACATTGGTTTGGTGCTGAACCTTGCCAGCTACGCACGCATTAACGAATATGGCTTTGTCGAAACTCCTTATCGAAAAGTCATCAACGCCGTTACCGCCAAGAACGCTGCCGGCCACATTGCTGCTGCTGATCTTGAAGACAAGAGTGGCAAAGTGATTGTTAAAAAGGGCAAAACTATCACTGCTGCCGACGCGAAAAAACTCGCGACCATTAAAGAACAAATCACGTGGCCAGTAAAAGCCCGAACAACAAAAGAGATTATTTATCTTGATGCCGCCGAAGAAGAAAAGGCAGTTATCGCCAGCTCTGGTGAGGAGACTGATGCTGATGGTTTCTTTGTTAACGAACGTGTTTCGGCTCGTGCCCACTTAGTTTCTGGTGAAGTTGATGCTAATGATGTGACACACATGGACGCTGCTCGCCGCCAAATTATTGGTTCATCTGCGGGTTTGATTCCATTTGTTGAAAAGAACTACGTCTACCGCTCATTGATGGGTAGTAACCAGCAACGTCAGGCGGTACCGCTGATTCAGCCGCAATCGCCAATTGTGGGTACTGGTCTTGAGACAACGGTTGCCGAGAACACTGGTCAGTTGATCAGCGCTGTCGAAGACGGCGAAGTTATTCGTGCCTCTGCGGACGAAGTTGTCGTTAAGTACAAAAAAGCCGGCACGCTCAAGTATTATCCGGAGCACTTTGTTCGCAGTAACGAAGGTTCATGTATCAACCAAAAAGTAGTTGTGCAAACGGGCGACAAACTCAAAGCCGGTGATCCAATCATCGAGGGTATGTCAATTCAAGGTGGCGAGCTGGCGCTCGGCAAAGACCTGATCGCTGCATTTATGCCGTGGAAAGGTTACAACTTTGAAGACGCCATCATTATCAGTCGCAAACTGGTTGAAGACGACACGCTGACTTCAATCCACATTGTTGACTACATGACCGAAGTTCGTGAGACCAAGCTTGGTCCAGAAATTGTTACGCGCGATATTCCAAACGTTTCAGAGGACGCGCTGCGTCACCTCGACGAAGAAGGAATCGTCCGCATCGGTGCTGAAGTCCACCCGGGTGATATCCTGGTTGGAAAGATCACGCCAAAAGGTGAGCAGGAACTTTCCTCTGAAGAACGATTGCTCCGCGCAATCTTCGGCGAAAAAGCCAAAGACGTTCGCGATACCTCACAACGCATGAGTAACGGCAAACATGGTAAAGTGGTGGGCGTTAAGATTTTCTCGCGAGAAAACGGCCACGAACTTAAAGCCGGTGTGATTATGCAGATTCAGGTTTTTGTGGCGCAGATGCGCAAGATTGCTGTTGGTGATAAGCTCGGTGGACGTCACGGTAACAAGGGTGTTATTGCCCGCGTATTGCCGGTTGAAGACATGCCGTTTATGGAAGATGGCCGCCCGGTTGACATTTTGCTCAACCCGCTTGGCGTGCCGTCGCGTATGAACGTCGGTCAGTTGTTTGAAACGCACCTTGGTATGGCGGCACGTGCGCTCGGCATGAAAGTTGCCAGCCCATCATTTAACGGCGTACCAACCAGCAAGATTGAAGAACTCCTCGAAGAAGCAGGCTTGCCAAAAACAGGTAAGCAACAATTGTACGATGGCCGAAATGGTGAAGCCTTCAAAGAGCTCACCACCGTTGGTTCAATGTACATGATTAAGCTTAACCACATGATTGTTGACAAAATTCACGCTCGCTCAACCGGTCCATACACCATGGTGACTCAACAGCCACTCGGTGGTAAGGCGCAAAATGGTGGTCAGCGATTTGGCGAGATGGAAGTCTGGGCGCTCGAAGCGTACGGCGCTGCGAACACTCTCCAGGAAATGCTGACGATTAAATCTGACGACGTTTACGGACGAAGCAAAGCGTACGAATCAATCATCAAAGGCACCGAAATTGTCGGTCGAAAAGTTCCCGAAAGCTTTAACGTACTCGTGAAGGAACTCCAAGGACTTGGCTTGAAAGTTGACCTAATGGCTCGCGATCAAAAGATTGACGCCGAAGACATTTTGGCCGAAAACATCAAAGACGAGGCTGAACACTTGGCTGATGTCAAAGTTCCCGAACCATCAATTTCTGATGTCAATGTAACTGAAGATGCCGTCGCCGACGAATTTGAAGTTATGGAAATAGAAGACGCCGTTGCGGCGACTGTTCCGCCAGCGAATGACGACGATGACGATGGAGACGATTCCGCCGCAAATGACAACACCGACGAGGAGGTCGAACATGCGTAAATATCCAACCGGACTCAATATTGCCGACTTCGACGCAGTTCGCCTGGCAGTTGCCAGCCCAGAAGACATCATGGACTGGAGCCACGGCGAAGTCACCAAACCAGAAACAATTAACTACCGAACGCAAAAACCGGAGCGCGATGGTTTGTTCTGCGAACGAATCTTCGGACCAGTCAAAGACATCAATCCGCATGACGCAAAATACAAAGGTGTTCGCTCACGCGAAGCGGCAGTTGATAAGAATGGCGAAATCGTCACAAAATCAATCGTCCGCCGTGAACGCATGGGTCACATTACGCTCGCGTCGCCGGTTGGTCACATTTGGTTCCTTCGTGGCACGCCATCAGCGGTTGGCTTGTTGCTCGGGATGACCGTTAAAAACCTCGAGCGCATTGCATACTTTGCGGCGTATGTGGTTATTAACATTGACACTGAGAAGCGCGATAAAATTTTGGCCGACAAAGAAGCCGAATTTGCTGCTGCCCAAGAAGCCATCAAAGCTCGCTTCGAAAAAGAAGCCAAAAACGAAGACGCCAATGTTAAAGCATTGGCCGAAATGCAAACCAAAGAACTCGAAGAAGTTGTTGCAGAGTTTGACATCTTTAAATCCCAAATTGACGCCTTGGTTAAATATAACCTTGTTTCTGAGAGCGACTACCAAAACATGCCGACTTCGACGATGTCTTTAAGTTCGTCGGGCATG
>CAYQXB010000016.1:2945-9643 GCA_964421475.1 uncultured Candidatus Saccharibacteria bacterium | reverse complement strand
CTCAGAAGATGACGGATCGGTATCGCGATAAAAGAAGTACCAGCCACCGAAAGCAAGCCCGGCAACAAGCAGTACACCAAGCAGAATAATCAGCGGTCGTTTGGTGTTTTTTTTCGATTTAGTCTTTTTGGAATATTTCATAACGCGATAGAAAAAGGGAAAAGCCATTTTGGCAATCCCCTCCACCCAGGTATCTTACCATAAGCACAACACGCCTTCAACTTTGTGGGTTGAACTCACAACAGGGAAGCGAGCTAGTCAGCTTGAGCCTCAACTGCTACACTGAACGGAGTTGTTATGAGTAAAGAAACGCGCAATATCAAGGTGTGTTACGTACTTTCGTACAAGCACCCAAACTATATTCGATCGCTGGTTTTATTGGATTTATTACGGGCACATGATCACATTGAGTTGATCGAGGCACGTAACACCACAAAAAACCTTCTTCGCTATCCGCAAACGTTGCTCAAACTCATCCATATTCGACTCACCCAGCAGCCCGACATATATGTACTAGGGTTTCGTGGTTATGAGATTTTTTTGCCGGTGCGGTTGCTGACGTTCGGCAAACCGCTTATCTATGATGAGTTTATAAATCTTTATGATTGGTTTGTGCATGAGCATAAAAAGCTGTCGCACAATTCAGTGTTAGCCTGGCTACTGCGTGCCTATAGTAAATGGACGCTCGAATTAAGCGACAAGATTTTAACCGACACAAAATTAAATGCGGCATTCTCCAGCCGGGTACACACCATGAATCCAGACAAATTTGTGAGTATCTATGTTGGTACGGATGAATCGACGTTTGAAGCCGTGGAGCAAAAACAGTCAAATACTAGAACGTTCGAAGTTTTCTTTTACGGTACGATGCTGCCTCTGCATGGACTGGAGCATTTACTGGAAGCGGCGCTGGCGTTACAAGGCAAACCGATTCACTTTACGGTTATTGGCGGCAAGGGTGGGCGATACGAAAAACTCATCCGAAACTTTTTAAGTGAAAACAAAAAGGCCAAGATTGACTATGAGCCGTGGGCAAACTATCAAGAATTGCCGGATTACATTGCCAAAGCAGACTTGTGTTTGGGCGGTCCATTTGGTGGTACATCACAAGGGCGCAAAGTTATTACCGGAAAAACATTCCAATTTCTGGCCATGCGAAAGCCGGTGCTGGTCGGTCATGTTGACGAAGCAGTTGGCTTTAAGGATGGCGTGAATTGTCTGGAGGTGGAGCAAGGCTCGGCTGATGAACTGCGTGAAAAAATCCTTTGGGCTTACAACAATCGCGATAAACTACCGCGCATCGGTGCCGCGGGTCAAAAACTTTATCAAACACAATTCTCGCGCCAAGCTCAAAAACACATTTTGGCTGAAACGATTGAGCAGCTACTTGCGTAAAGTTCTGTACACGTTTTGGTAATCGCGGCTCATATCTTCAAAAAGTTTGTTCTTAGTTTTCGCTCGTGCTCGCCGTTTTTTTTCTAAGATTGCAACCATATGTTCGGCGAAGACATCCCAGCCTCGTCCTAGATCGAGCGACTCAATCATGCCCGACGAATCTTCTTCTAGATCAATAAGGTGGCTTACTAAGATCGGTGTACCAAGTTGCAGCGATTCATGCAAAACAAGTGGCGGCTGGAATTTGCTGTCCATTTTTTTACTTGGGTAAATAGTAAGATCGGCGGCTTCGATGAGCGCGACGATGTCAGAAGTTTCGCCGACTGAGCGCACCTGTCCGGGGAATTGTTTTTCTAAATATGCGCCGGTGCCTTGGTTGTCAAAACGACAAGCCAACACAACCAAACTGTCTGGTGATTTTTCAAAAAAAGTGCCCAAACAATTTTCGAAGCTACGATTAACTCCTAAGCGATCGAGTTCGCCCGGGAAGATAACAACTTTTTCAAAACCTGGAAACAGGTTCGCACGCGTATTTTCGCGGCGTTTTGCATCAAACGCAATGCGAGTATTGGGCGGCCAGGTCGGAATAAATTCCACTTGCTCGTGCAGTGTTCGCACGCGTTCAAAGGTTCGTTTTGATTGACAAATAATAACGTCACCCCACAATAATTTTTTGAGCTCTTTCTGCGAAATGGCAGTTTTGGGCAAACCAGTAATAGTCTGAATAAATCGTGTGCCGCGAAGGTGCGCATGTTTCGTAGCTAGTTTTATTAAGCGGACATTTTGTTTGGTCGGAATATGAGCGGTGTGCACGATATCGAATTTTCGAGAATGGCGAGAAAGTCCGAGCAAAAATTCACGTCCGCGCTTGCCGCCCCACCCGGTAGCCTTAAAAACAGGGACATGTGTAATGCCGTTGGTTTTTCCAGCGGAGGATGCAAAAAAGTACGGTTCGATGTCGCGTGATTTTGCGGTCTGCTCGGCAAGGTTTTTAAGTAGCACAAACCCGCCTTCGTACGGCGGCGATTCAATGGCTCGCGAAGCGAACAAAACGCGCGGTTTATTCATGGTTTGTCCGGAGTTACTTTTTTGAAGTAGCCACGGACCATGCGGCGAGCTTTGGCGCCGTAATGTTTAAGCAGCATCT
Source organism: uncultured Candidatus Saccharibacteria bacterium (assembly GCA_964421475.1). GTDB lineage: Bacteria > Patescibacteriota > Saccharimonadia > Saccharimonadales > JAGQNJ01 > CAYQXB01. The sequence goes on along the minus strand of CAYQXB010000016.1, from coordinate 7,101 downwards.
TGTGTTTTTTTAGATGGTTGCGCAGCGGCGTACGGCGTTTCTTCATGAATTTTGTGCCGGCAGCAACGCCAACTTTAATGTGGTCTTCGTGAAAATACACCGAGCGATCATCCGGTTGAGTGAATACGTAATCATGTTTCTTCAAATATGCCGCGAGGATTCTGATTGCTTCACCATTTTGGAACGATGCTTCGCTCAGCTTGACGCCGACAGTTTTTGCGAGTGTTATTAAGCGAGCAATATAGTCTTTGCCGGTTTTTGGTTTTTGAATAACCGCGTGATACAGCAGGCTGTAAAAGAAATCTTCCGGCGCAGCAACGTAAAATCCCTTTTTGTGTAATACGCGGCGTTCAAGAATACCGACTTCCCACAGCGGGTCGTAGTAGTTGTCGCCAACATTTCTAAAATCAAAGAACACATCCTCGCCCTGAATGATAACTTTGTTATAGACGCGGTAATTTTGCTTAAAAACTGGTGAAGCATTGGCGGTGAGCGCTGCATCTTTGTAATCGGCAACCATCAGATCAATATCACCGTGATCTTTAGCGTAGTAGTTATCTGGCAGCTGATCAAAGTTACGGAGCACAACGTAATCAATGGTGTTATTAAGAACGTAGAAAAGTTGATGTAAGCTTTCCCAGCCGTCGGCGCCTACTAAATCGTGCTTCCAGACTTCACGTTTTGCGCCGGTTTTTTTGATGTGCTGTAAAAGGTCGACAGTATTTTTGCCAAATAGTAACGTTAGATCGTGATCGGTTTCAACAACGGAATTGGTGCCGTGAATTCGGTGTCCGCCGCCAGTCCATTCACGATGCCGAGTTTTGGCAGAAAATAACTTGGAGTTAACGTGAGCATCACCTTTCGAGGTAGTGTGTTTTTTATAAACTGGATCCTGGTCTTCGACGATGACTGCCAGGAATGCGTTGGTGCCAACGTGGGCTTCTTTTTTAGCATTTGGCGGCAATTTGGTGCCGTAAAAACGAGACAGATTTTCGGTGAATTTGTTGCGGCTCCAATGGACTTCGTAGGTTTTGAGGATGTTAAAATGCTCGGCGATATCATCAAGAATTTTTTCCTCGATGCCGCGGGCGTGCTCCCACAGAATAAATAAATGCACTTCGCTGAGATTGTTTTTAGTGTCTTTTTTTGAGCTGGACATTGCTTAATTGTACTGTTTCGGCCCCCGCCCGACAACCTTAAGCACCCAGACTCGCAGGAACCCAAACGGCAGAGACCAAACGCCAAGATATCGGCGCACTAAAATGAGCATAATAAGGTTCGAGGCGGCTACGGCAATTGCGGTAGCCAGCGCTGCGCCCTCAACTCCGTTTGACTGAATGAGCACGAACCCGAGCGCTACATTGAGTCCTACCGACGTACAAACAGCTGCAGCCAGGGCGCGCTCGTGCCCAGTCATCGCCAAAATAAATAAGGTTGGTCCCACCACAATATTTATAAACTGTCCCACAGCAAGAATACGCAGGGCAGAAGTGCCAACCACAAATTCAGCACCAAATAATCCCAGGATAAATTCCGGGAAGATCATCATGAACAAAAATAACGGCAGCCCCATCACGAATCCGAGTGCGCTGGTTTTACCAAAAATTTTCTCGAGTTTGTTTTTTTGTTTGCTGGCGTAGAGTTCTGAAATCGTAGTTCCGGCGATAGTATTGATTGCGGTTAGGATCAGCGTTAATGTCAGCGAGACTTTCAGCGCAGCGTTGTAAACACCAACATCGGCTGTGCTTCCGAGCGAACCCAAAATTAAAACGCTGGTTTGGCCGATCATCTGTGTGCCAAACGCCACAAACAAAAGTGGAACCCCACTGGAGAGGAGCATCTTTTTGCTGAAGCTCATCGTGCTGCCAGGTTTCGGGAGATACTTTCGCACAAACCAGGCGCCAACAACAACTGACATGATGCAACTGAGCACAAATCCGATTGACATACCCGTAATTCCATACCATTGGCCAAGACTAAAGATAGCTGCGATTCCAAGCGCGTAAATAATGACGCGCTCAACGATCAATGATTCGCGAGTTCGTTTTAAAGCCCGCAAAAATCCACCATAAATGAATCGCAACGAGTAAAACGGCAGGCTCAGCGAGAAAATCCGAATATACGGCGTTAGCCCGGAATCATGAAAAACTACTTCGGCAATCCACGGCGACAACAAAAAAAGCAACGCAGTAATAATAAGCGTATTGATTAAAACAATGTGCAGCGTTGAGCGCTTAATTGATTGCGCACCGGCAAAATCTTTTTTGAGCAGCATCGGTGGCATCAGCCGAACAACTGTTCGATCGAGTCCGATATGACCAAGGAGCGACAGCGTCACAATAATCGAAAAACACAAATAAAACGTACCGGTACCGCTCGCGCCAAACTGCCGCGCCATAAGTAGGTCAAAAATAAACTGAATGCCAGTTGCCAGCCCAAGAATAACTAAGCCCCAGACCGAGTGTTTAATAATTTCACTAAAATCTTTATCGCCAGTTTTAAATAGACTCAGACCGGGCATGCGTTTCATCACAGTATAGTATAATGGTCTTTAGAGTAACTATGAAACAGAAAAAGTTTGCCAAGCCAGGTACATCGGCGTCATTTATGACAAAAATGAATGATCTGACGGGAAGAGTCCTGGGTTTTCTTGGAACAAAAACATTCGCATACATTATTATCGGGTGGTTTATTTTTCAGGTGGGAGTTGTAGCGACTACCACTGCGCATGTTGTTCCGCCGGACGAAGCTGCGCATGTTGCTCAGATTGAGCTGTATGCTCACGGTGGCTGGGATCCATTTATTGACCAGCCGCCGGTAACGTATTATTTGGGGGCAATTGAGCGCTCTCCAAATTATCTGTATCACTATATTATGAGTTTTCCGTACCGTGCTTTGCCCAATAGCTGGTCGCCCGATACTCAGGTTGTTGCCCTCAGGCTGGTCAATATAGTATTTACGGTCGGAGGTCTAATAGTATTTTTAAAAACGCTCGGTCTTCTGACCAAGCGTGGCATTGTTCAAAACATGACGTTGTTTATGCTGAGCAATACGCTGATGTTTGTGTTTCTTTCCGGCTCGCTCAATTATGATAATCTATTATTTTTAGCAACCAGCATCGCGTTTTATTACCTCATTAAATTATTGCAGAAATTTAGTGTGCTGGATGTATTAAAACTCGGTACAGCTGTTGCCTTTGCGCTATTGGTGAAGTTCACGTTTGTGCCGCTTGCGGTCATGTTCGCTGGAGTTTTGATATTCCGCTACGCACGAAAGCTTCCAGAAGTATGGGTGCTGAGCAAAAAAGAAATCAAAAAACAACGTAAACCACTCATTATTATGAGTGTAGTGTTTTTGGTGTTCTTTGGGTTTTTCCTGGAGCGTTACGGCATGAACTTTGTGCGCTACGGCAGTTATCGACCAAAGTGCGAAAAAGTTTTGACCTTTGATCAGTGCATGGAGAGTGCGCTGTACCGGCGCAACAATACCTTTCGCTCCAATAAAGTTCAGAATATTATTCCCGAATTAGACTTTGTCAGTCAGTGGTCGTCTCGTACATATAAAACTGTTTTTGGAATTATGGGGCACAAAATGTTGGACGAATCACCAATTATTAGATACGGTGGAATAATAATTTTTGGGTGGATGCTCATCGCGCTGATTCGGTTTGTGAGCAGAAAAGACGTGTTGATTTTTTACTTGCTGGCAATTATTTTGGTCTACATCGCGACGCTGATTATCCATAATCACGCACTGTATGAGCGTTCGGGTATGTTCGGTCTGGCGCTGCAAGGGCGCTATGTGTTCCCGGTACTCGGGTTTATATTCTTTATTGGAAATTACTATGTTGATCGGATGTTGAACAAACGAAATCTGGCCTACGGAATGTACGCCGCCATTGTACTCTTCGTGTTTTTCTTTAGCGCATTGCCAACCTTTGTATATGGTCCGGATCCAAGTTGGCGCTTGGCTGCCGCTGAGCCAGCTATGACTTATTTGCATCAGCTTATGCGAACAATTATTCCGTAAGAACGTAAGAACTACTTGTGTTTGCTGCTAGTCTTGGCGGTCAGTTGCCACATTGAAATAATTTGTATGGCGAGACCGGCCATCAGCCCGATCAGAGCCGCACCGGCTGGCCATGAGGTGGGAACTG
>CAYQXB010000016.1:0-2935 GCA_964421475.1 uncultured Candidatus Saccharibacteria bacterium | reverse complement strand
ACGTGACAACCCGTTTTTGGTGACAATGCCGGTGGTTAAGACCTGCGGCATGGTTGTCATTTCGACTCTAAACTGCCGCACAAGTATGCTGGTGGCGCTGGTCAAAATCGAAAGCCAGCCAAGTACTGCGATACCAAGCACTCCACTGCCGCGCAGTCGTTTTATGTACAGCGCGCCAACAGCCATGAATAACCCAAACGACAGCCACGCCGGTAGTAAGTAGCGGCGATTTATGCCGCCGTATCCGACCGAGTAGGCAATTTGTTGTCCGTACGTCAGGACAAACTGCAGAACTAATATGCCGATTATCGCCCACATAATAATGGTTAGTTTTTTTCGTGACTGCCACGCTTGCGCGAGCACACCACACGTCACCGCAGAAATAACTAGTAGTGATGGCCAGAAATTTATCGCTTGTCCACCGACTCGGGGGAGTATTTTCCAGGATCTGCCATACAAACCAGTTGTCACCAGGTTCCAGGTGTACGGAGACGTTAACACTTCGGGCAGTGTTTCATACTTGCCGGGCAAAACGTGCTGTGCTGATCCAGCCGGTCGATTGCGTAGTGGCGAACCGCTGAGTTGATAGTTGCGAACATAAAACCAGCCAATGCCAATAGCCATGACTGCGACGATAATTGCCAAGGCTTTTATGGCGGGCATCGAGCGCTGTAGCCACGTACCTTTTTCGTGAATGAGCGCTGCGATTACCAGCGCGGTGAATACGACAATGAGTGTTCCTAAAAAGGAAGCCTTCGTTGCCATGCCGCCCAAACAGATCACTGCCAGCCACAGTGTGTACGATCTTTTGATGCCGTTTTGAATGCAACGTATTGAAAGCACGACAGCAAGCGTGGCAAAGAGCATGGTCAAGCCGTCATTCATAATATCGCCCGCAACGTAAAAGGCCAGTAGGGACGACCCAATGGCCGGTGTCGCAATTGCAAATAATGCTCGTCGTCTGCCACCAACGATCCAGCCGCCCCACGCCATCGCAAGCACGCACAACACACCAATACAAATACTGATAATTCGCGCTGCCGCAGTTGCTGCGACCCAATGTCCACTATCGATGAGAGGTCCAACGATCGGCGCAAGTAACACGTAGTACAGCGGTGGATGATGCGAAACAAATTGAATCTTGGCTTTTGGCCGACCAAGCGGTGCTTTAGTGCCTTCCCAAAAATTGGGTAAGTCGCCGTGGCTAACTTGCCAGGCATAATCAAGATGCTGCGGCGCGTCGGTCGTGCCGCTCCATGGTATCGCCGCGGCAAATATCGCCATCCCGCAAACCATCGCGGTTGTAACGCCCAGCACGCCAAAGCTCGCTAGTTTTCTTTCTTTGGTAGAAAGAAAGGTCCTAAAAAACCACGTTCGTAGTTCTTTGATCCGCCCCCGCGCTTCTTGCATGTGTTTAGTCTAACAGCAAGCTGCTACTTTTTGGATGGCTTTCTGTCGTATTCGATTGCTCGCAATTTGTGTAATGTTTCCTCCAACAAGCGGCGGTTGATGGCAATAAGATCAGCGATAATTCCAAGTACGATCGTCAGGAACCCAACAATAATCAACACAGCACCAGCAACAAGCGACTGCAAATGTCCCGATATTGGATCGCCATGCGTCACCACGAGCCACAAGTAGCGCAGCATCGGCAATGTGCCAAGAATAAAAATGATTGTGCCCAGGCCAAAAAAGATTTTGAATGGTTCATGCATGGCATAACTTTGGAAGATTGTTGAGGTTGATTTCCAAATATGCTGGTACATGTTTTTGAACAAACGAGATTCACGTGTTTTCGGATTTGTCTTGACTGGTACAAATGTAATTGGCACCCGTTTTTTGCCGGCATGAATAATCGTCTCGGTGCAGTAGCTAAATGTTGTAACCACGTTGAGGTCGAGTGCGGCCTTTCGTGAGTACGCGCGGAATCCGCTGACGGCATCTGGAATATTTGTGCCAGCCGCTTTATTGACCAAGGTGCTGCCAACTTTTTGCAGGAATTTTTTAAGCGGGCTAAAGTGCGCAATGGTCGCAGTTTGGCGATCGCCAACAACTATGTCGTACGTGCCATCCATAATCGGTGCAATAAGTTCGGGAATAGATTCTTGCGGGTATTGATTATCACCATCAGTGTTAACAATGATGTCCGCGCCGAGTCGCAATGCTTCTTGAATGCCATCATAAAACGTCATCGCCAAACCTTTATTCCTTTTGTGTTCAAGGATATGATCGACGCCAAGCTCGCGAGCAACCGCGATAGTTTTATCTTTTGAGCCGTCATCGATAATTAAAACTTCAATTTTATCGACACCTTCAATTTTCTTCGGGATACTATTAACGACGAGATGCAGAGTTTCTTCTTCGTTGTAGCAGGGAATTTGTACGATAAGTTTCATCCCGTTAAAACCTCCATGACAAGTTTAAGTTATTGTTTGAACGCGGTTCTTCGTTGAATTGTTTATTGGACAGAGTGGTTCTAACGGGATTCATAATTTTCTCGCTTTAGCGGCCAACTCCAATGTAGATTAGGCCGGTTTTTTGTGCTTTTTGCTTGTCGAGCAAATTCATAGCATCGACTAATACTGTACCACCCATCGCTTCTTTTAGCTCGTGCAAATCAATCGTTTTGAACTCGGACCATTCAGTTGTAATGAACACGGCGTCGGCATTTTTCGATGCATCAATCAAATTGTTGAACAGCTGAATATCCTTGCGGAGGTCTTCCCGAGCTTCGTTATTAGCCTGCGGATCGTACGCCGCAACATTCGCACCATTTTTGGCGAGCACATTTGCCATGCGTACGCCAGGTGAGCGGCGCGCATCGCTGGTGCCGGCTTTGAAGGCGAGCCCGAGCACGGCAACTTTTTTATTTTGCAAACTTCCGCCCAAAGCTGCCTGAGCTTTTTCGGCAATATAGCCCGGCATTGCGTCGTTA
>CAYQXB010000015.1:0-9683 GCA_964421475.1 uncultured Candidatus Saccharibacteria bacterium | reverse complement strand
GAGCGTCTCTATGTCTAGTACTCTGCGTTTTTTTGGTGTAAATCCTGTGAACAAGCTGCTCACAAGCTGCGCAGAACTCGGTCTTTTATGCACGTCTATCCACAAACGTTTGTGGGCAAAAATTACGACTCGTGAGTTATACGGACTTTGTACGACCAACGTCCACAAACAAAACACACCCCTCGATGACATTTTTTCATCTGTTAATGGTGGCTTATACACATCTTCCACACCGCTTACTACTAAAACTATATATAAATATATAATAAAGGAGTACTCATAATGGAGCTGCAAGTAACTCAGGAAAACCTAAACAAAGCACTCGGCACCGCAGCGCGTGTTGCTGGCGGACGAAGCACCCTCCCTATTTTAAGTAACGTGCTTTTAAGAATTAGTAACAACCAACTGTCTATTTCTGCTACCAATCTTGATATCGCAATTACAGAACTTATCGGCGCAAAAGTTTCAAAAGAAGGTTCGCTTACTATCCCTGCCCGCCTGCTTCAGGATTTTGTTGCCAGTTTGCCCAAAGGTACGATCGATATAAAACAAGAGGAGCACAAACTGCATATTACCGCCGAACATTACGACTCCACCATCAACGGTGTTTCGGCAGAAGAATTCCCGGCGATGCCAACAATTCAAGATGGCTTAAAGTGGACAATCCCCGCTCCGGATTTAAAACAAGCGTTGCAGCAAGTTGTCTTTGCGGCTTCGGGTGACGAGGCGCGTCCGGTGCTCACTGGAGTATATATTCACACCGACGGCGATAAACTCATGATTGCGGCGACCGACAGTTACCGCTTGGCTCAAAAAACACTAACCGGCAACAAAGAAAAAGTGAACCTTCTGATTCCAAATAGTGCCATGCAGGACTTACTAAGAATTTTGAGCGACGAAGCAAATGATGTGTCAGTGGTTCACGACGAACAACAGGTGTTGTTTAAGGTTGGCTCAACCGAACTGGTCGCGCGGTTAATTGAAGGCAAATATCCGGATTACCAAAAACTTATTCCAACCAACTTTGCAACGACTGCTGAGGTTTCTAAGGACGAACTAATCAACATTACAAAAGTATCGAGCCTATTTGCCCGCGAAAGCGCCGGGAGTATTACGGTTCATGTTAGTGAAAAAGATAGCCAGGTGAGTATTCGCTCGATCGCTTCGCAGGTGGGTGAAAACACCGCCTCTGCCGAAGCGGTAATTTCAGGCGACGGCGACATTACGTTAAATTCTCGCTACCTGCTCGATGGCTTGCAAGCCATAAAAGGAGACACCGTACAACTGTGTTTTAACGGCAAGCTCGATCCGGTTGTACTAAAGAGCTCAGGTCAGGATGATTACCTTCATATTGTTATGCCCCTCAAGTCATAGACTTTAAGTAAAGAGAAACTAGTAACTAGAAATTAGGGGTGCGTATAATGGGGATGATGGCTGAAAAAATTGATTCGTTTACAAAGCTTGATGCATGGAGTAAAAGCCACAAACTAGTGATTGCTGTGTACAGGGTTTGTCAAAAACAAGGTAAGTATGATTCTCTGAGAAATCAGATGGAGCGATCAGCCCTTTCGGTTACCTCAAATATTGCCGAAGGGTTTGGAAGGCAGTCGATGAACGACAAAAAACACTTTTATGTTATGGCTCGCGGTTCTGCTTTTGAGCTTCAAAATCAATTACTTGTAGCTCGCGACACTAAAAAAATAACAACAGAAGATTTTACTGAATTGGCTGATTTATCCTTACATTCTTTGCGCTTGCTTCATGGACTCATACGCTCTCTGAATAAACGCGAGGCTAATCCTAATTCCTAGTTTCTATTTCCTAGTTGCTATTTTTATTATGTTAACATCACTCAGACTCAAGAACTTCAGAAACTATCATGATCAAAGTTTTGAATTTGGCGAGGGCGTCAATATTATTGTTGGTCCGAACGCGAGTGGCAAAACAAATTTACTCGAAGCGATTTTAGTGCTCTGCCGCGGTAGTTCGTATCGGGCGCGCGATATTGACTTGCTGCAGAATGAAAAGGAATGGGCGCGGATTGACGGCGTCGATGAATCCAACGAAACTCGCAGCGTGAAACTGCAAAAAAATAACGACAAGATTGATAAAAGTTTCGAGATTAAGGAAGACACCAGAAAGCGATTAGGGTTTGCGCAAACCATCCCGATCGTTTTGTTTGAACCCAACCAACTACAGATGATTACAACCTCGCCTACTCAGCGGCGCGCGTTTGTTGACGATTTGTTGAGCCAGGTCGACGGCGAGTATGCGACGCAAAAGCGGGCGTATGAACGTATCCTCGCCCAACGTAACGCGCTTTTGAAGCAAAAACGAACCGATACTCGCGATCAACTTTTTGTATGGAACCTGCGGCTCTCTGAGTTTGGCGAAGTGATCGCCGGCAAGCGGATAAAAATCATCGAACAACTAAATAAAAAACTAACCAAAAACTATCAACACATTGCCGGGCGCCGAGACGATGTCGTGCTCGAATACGACACGAACTTAAGCACTAATCAATATGGCAGCGCGCTGCTTAAAAAACTTGAAGCCGATACCGAACTTGATTTACTTCGCGGTTTTACGGCAGCCGGTCCGCACCGCGATGACCTGGAAATCATACTCAATAAACAATCACTGTCTGTGACGGCTTCGCGCGGCGAAACACGCACCGTTTTGCTCAGCCTTAAAATGCAAGAACTAGAAATGGTTGAAGCGTCGCGCGGCATTCGCCCACTGCTGTTATTTGACGACGTGTTCAGCGAACTCGACGGCGTGCGCCGAAAATCACTGACCGGATTCCTAAAAGACTACCAAACATTCATCACTACCACCGATGCCGACGTCATAGCCCACGACTTCGCCCAAGCCGCCAAACTTTTGATGCTCTAGTCGTGACTCTAGTAGTATGGGTCTTTTTTGGCGCGATGGTTGTCTTCTTTTGGAATCTTCTCGATGTCAATATAGGCGACGTTATAATCACTTGCTTTGTAGCCGTTGTCGGTAAACCATTTTTCAGCATTCTTCTTGCCAATTTTCCCGGCGTAGGTTATACGTACACGAATATCCCACTTTCCTCCATCCCCTTCGGTGCTCGAGTAATCAATAATAAAATCACGCCGTGTTACGGGCAGAACTCTTACAATAGGATTATTGCTTACGAATTCGTCAGTTAGTTCGTCTTGGCGAAGACCACCAACAAACTCTGCTTGTTGCCTCGCGGCAAGGCTATTGTCCAGATAATCCTGACCCGCCTTATTTGTTGGGTATAGCGGCACATTGAGGGTTGTCGATTGTCCCTTCTGTAGCGTTACGGTTCTAGAGTCATTCGTAAAGTTTTCTCGAGAAAAAGTTAGTGTGTACTCACCGGGCTTGAAGTAAAGTGTCTCCGGCGACTTAAATTCTTTATCGCCATTTTTCATTATCATGTCAATCGGTGAAGCGTTAACAATCAGGGTAGCGTAATTTTTTGCCCGCCAGTATTCATAGAATTTGAGAGCGCTAAACCCAGCCAGTAATAACACAAAGAATAAAATAATTAGTTTTTTGTGTTGTTTTAAGATAATTACGATATTTTCCATGTCATCCTTTCAATCGAAATGCTGCGTAGGCGAGACCCTGCGGATATTTATCAGAGGTTGGGTATGGAGCAAAGATTTTTGCGCCGGGGACCCTATCTCCGTACGAAGCGTCCACGGTGTTGTATTCTCCCTCTGGCCCTTGCTGGGTGCCAACAAAAATCATGGTGTGCTCGGCGTTTATGATGATATCGCCCGGTTTGAGTTGCGAAGAATCGGTGACATTTTCGATTACTTCATACTTGCCAGAATTTCTTAGGTGCGGCTCTTGATCCCAGGTGCCGCGTTTTGGATAGTCCGTATCGGCGCCACTCATATGCAAGACGGTCGCCACGAATACACCACAGTCCGACCATGGAGTCTTTTTCGGGTCGGGAGCAATATGGGTGCTGCCATTATATTTCGGCATGGCTTCTTGGTACTCTGGCTTGGCATCTTCCTTATTGACGAGTCCGTCCTTTTTGGTGTCCCAGGCAAGCTTAAGGGCGGTTTCTACGATAACGCCGGCTTTTTCGTTTGGCCCAATTTGATCTGGTGACGAACAAGAGCCTTCGCCGCTCTGAACGGTCACATTGCCGCCACTCACTTTTGCGAGGTGCTCAGCAAACTCAGGTGCTTCCTGGTGTTTAAACTCTATTTCTTTGCCAGCATTGCTATTGAATCCAGCGATTAGTTTTTCGGCGTATTGGCGCGGCGTAATGACGTTTGACGGTGGGATTATATCAAGTTTACTTGGATCGTCGTTGGCGACTGGATAAAAGTGACTAATCCCAAGTTTAAATAAATCGCCATCGAACATCTTGAATTTATCGGTGTACTCGATGTAGGTTAGGGCGTCTTGCACTTCAACTGGTGCGTCGTTGGCAGTTGCATACTTGAGCGCTGGTGGATAATATCGTTGCCCCATACCTCGCCATGTTTGGTCGATATATTGGAATTTACCCTTGGCGCCACCAGCGCTCAAGCCAGTCGTGTTGCCACCGTTTTCCTGGAAGGCTAGCGCTTGCAGAAATCGAACAATGGGGTCGCCGCTGATTGAACCAGCGTTTGAACTACACTTACAATCGCCCGGTCGAGCGGCGTTATTTGTAGTGCCAGCGCCCTGGAGCACTGCCGCCGAAACTATTTCAACAAGCTTCTTATTGCCTTCTTCACTTGGGTGAGTCCCGTCGGAGGAAAGAAGTCCGCCTGGGTTATGGGTGCCATCACCGTCAGGATCAACCGCCTTTGCCCAATCAATAATGGCAATTTTATTCTCAGCGGCTCGTTTCTGGAGCTCAGCATTAAAGCCAGGCACTCCAGCCACGCCCGTATTAGCAATATTCACCCACCAAATTGGAGCAGTTGGATTCACGGCGCCAAACCCATCAAGAATACTGTCAATAGGGTTGCTACTATCGGGTCCTCCGCCCATTTGATTGGTGCCGAGCGCAATGATGATTGCATCGGCTGACTTAATTTTTTCAGCGTCTGCTTTAAAAGCTTCCTCGCCTGTGCCTTGACTGCCTTCGTTGGCTGCCGCCTCTTGCCCGGGCGTTTTCCATGAACGACCGACACGCGCACTAATCTCTAGGTCTTTGTCTTTAAGAGCCTCTTTATACTTATCTTTTGCACCGGCAGTAATTGAGTCGCCGAGCATGTAAATTTTATTACCAGTTGCTTTTTGTACAGAACTGCTTGGTGTGTCGGCACACCCGTTTTGCCCAAAGAATGGGAATAACATTGCCTGGTCGCGAGTTAGCTGCCCGTTTTCACCTCTCGGTACATTATCTTGTGCTTGCTGTTCGTTGACTTCTTGCGCGTACACAGTTAGGGGTGTTGCGCTCACTTGGAACAGCAACACAAATAGTGCCATGAATAACGCCAAGAAAGTCTTTGCGAGGCGAGTAACTGCTTTTAGGCGGTACATAAGACTAATCATATCAATATTTCGGGCATCCCTGTGGGTTAAGTGCGCCAGGCGGAACTTCCATGCCATTCGAGAGCGGATCGACGTCGCCATTAAAGTTGTCCTTGCCGCCTACATTGATAATAATGTGCATGTGCGGGCCGGTTGAGTTTCCCTGGCTGCCAATAGTACCAACTTGCTGGGCTTGTGTAACTTGGTCACCTTTTTTGACGGTCATGGAGTTCATGTGACCGTAGCCGGAGACGAACGTTGTGCCATCGTCCTTGGTATGTTTTATGGCGACGTAGTTTGATCCATAACCATCTGCTTTATCTCCGGCTAGAATAACTTCTCCGTCAGCCACCGCGAAAGCTGGCGTATCGGCCGCAATAGCGATATCCATGCCTTTGTGTGGACCCCTCTCACGTGGTTCGTTGAAACAACTCGATATAAATGAACCTTCGGCTTGCGTTGGCCAAGCTAGGCCGCCCGGATTAAGCAGTCCGGTCTGACCGCCGCCGCCAGCGGTTGTGCCGCCTGCCCCGTCATCAATTCCTTCGTCGTAGGTTTTGGTGAAGTAGCGCGAGCCGGCGTCTTCGACAATTTGCTCGAGTAAACATGGGTCAGTTTTGGTTGGTACTTCAAACGGGATGCCGTCAATATTTTTTTTGAAGGTGCTATCGGCGTTCTGTGGTCGATCGGCCGGCGGTTTATCGCATTGGTATTTTTCCCACAAAACATCAGGGTCCATGCCCTCGCCGTCGTTGGCAGTAAATATTGGGTCATTAGCAGGAAAGCCGTAACTTATAACACCAAACGGGTTTTCGACTGAGGTTGCCTGTGCTTCGGCGTTAGTTGTAAAGTTTGAAACGGTGTTACCAATAAACGCTGACGGTTTGAATAAGTTACCAAACATGGTTGCTGCCGACGATACGCTCGATGGAGTTGCCATGATGGCTTGCGAGGTTAGGCTTTCAGGTATTTCCGGGGAGAAGTACCGAGCGAACGTATCCTCGCGTTTTAATTCTTGTTGTCGCGTATCGTATTGTTCGGCTTTTATTTGGGCAACTTGCTGGTCAGATAAGTACGCGCCGCCAATGGTGTCTTCGCGTGCTTCGCCAACGCCACCGCCAAGATTAGACTTGCTCACTGCGATACCGGCGAACATCGCATCGTACGCAGCCGACCCGACTTCTCCTCCGGTTATTACTGGTGCGGCAACGCGTTCTATGAGCCATGCAAAGCCCTCAGAAAACGTGGTCTCTAAGCCAGAAATTTCCATTAATTTTGCGATACCGTCGGTCACACCGATCGCGTCGGTAATTGCACCGACGCCCTCATTCACCTTTTCAATTGCCCATCCGGCAGTGTCATCCCATTTCCTGGCTGTCGGCGCAATAAAATTATTCCAGGTGTCATTGTTGGTAAAACTTTCCATGTCTTGCATGACTTTTTTATTTGTACAAACAGATTGCCCGGCATCAATAAAATCTTCTGGGTCGGCGGTGTCGCCATCGTTATTACAATCGTATTTTATGCGTTGAGTAGCTGTCCGGCCTTGGTTAACCATGCTTTTTTCGTAATCTTTGAATACTTCGGTGCAAATTCGTGCTGAATCACTATCGATGTCGATCCCGGATCTTATTTGGTCAGCGCAGCTCAAAAATCCTGCCGCAAAACCCGCGTACTGCGTGGCATTTTTGACATACACGATTTTGCTGAGCGCTCCTTCGTCGGCTGTCTTTACAATCTTGGCAGCCATGTCCGCAACACCAATAACGGCAACAGCACTGGTAAGTAGTTTTTTGGTCGTTGTTTTGGTAAGCGTCTCAGTCAACTCACGCGAAACAAGCGAATCGACCTCAGCACCGACTTTTCCGTCGAGCGCATCAACGATATCATCACCAACCTTAAGATCGCCGTCGACCAGTTTGAGGTCTTTTAGGTCGGGATCCGCAGAAGTCGGATTACTTTTACGAAGCTGTTTACAGGCGCTTCTGGCGCCACCCTGCGTCATACAGCTCATGTATGCACCCCAACTTTTACTCACCTGCCCAACCGTGTTGCGGAGCACATACCGTTTAAACTTTACCTTCTTTTCGAAATAGCTTTGCCGCGCACTTTCTCTTTGCCGTTCAAATGGTTTCCAGTTGGGAATACCTTGATAGTTTTTGAAGATTTTGCGTATCGCATACCGCTTGAGCACCTGATGACTTTTGGTCTCTTGCCGGGCAAGTATTTTAGTGAACTCTCGTGCCTCTCGCGAATTTAAAGGTGTGACTGTGCCGTCAGCGAGCACTAAGTTCCAATTGGAGGGTCGCGACCACTGTCGACCGAAAACCTCTCCTTCCACTTTTGGCACCAGCCGGGCGCCGTATTTTTGTTCCAATACAGTATCAAGTTTAGCGCCCTGCCAGTTTGTTACAAGCGTGCCAAAAACGCCTTTGCCAAGATAGGTATACTCCTTTTTTATGACGGCGTCAGAGGCACCATATTTTGCGGCTGTCTTCATGATAAGATATTTGTTCATGTAATATTCGAGCCGGCGTTCGACGGCGTATTCGGGGACGGCACCGACGCGTTGCTCAATGCTTTCGATAATATGGGTTACTTTGTAGGCAGAGAAGAACGAAAAGAATATAAAGGCTAAAATCATAATGCCGCCGACGGCGCCGCCGCCAAGAGCGAGCGTTTTTTTGCGCATGAAACTATTACCAACGAAACGGCGGATGTTTTTGCTGGTGCTGTCGCCTTTTACCCAACTGGGGCCGGCTGTCGCGCCACCACCTGTTGATTCATCTTTTGCGCCGGTCTTGTCGAGTGCGCCGCGCTCTTCCTTGTCGCTGTCTGGTTTATAAAACCCGCCGCCTTCACCGTCTTCACTCGAGGCCGATTCTTTGTCAGCAAGATCACCATCACGAAGCCCGGCCTCCATCTGGTCGAGCTTGGCCTGTTCGTCTGCTGGCAAGCCACCCAAATCGTCGTGGGAGCCATCGGGCTTCCAGCCGGATTCCTGGTCTTGATCGTTTTTATTGTCGTAGGTGATTGGCACGCGTTATTCCCTTTGTTCGCTCTTGTTTATCATACGCCCGGTTGCAGCCGATTTTTAAGGTCGATGGTGCCCGCTTCGCCCTCAATTTGCCCTTGTTGTTCTATTTGCTGAACTTGCGCTGGGTTGGTTGTAATCAGTCCGGTTTCGGTTGGGCTGGCAATAATCTGAATGTGCACGTGGTTTTGGCCAGCAAAGAATAAGCCTTGGCCAATTGGGAACTGCGTCAAGCGACTTCGTTCTTCGCTGGTTAGTTTGAACACGTCGGCAAGAACGTCAACTGCGGAGGGCGCCTGTTTGAGCAGCAGCTGCATCGAAGCGTTGGCCACGATGGCCCGACCCATTCGCGAGGCCATAAAATCTTCGACGCCCTGCGAAATGGTGGTAATGCCAAGATTGTATTTTCGGGCGCGCTTCGCCAGGCTAAACATAAAGTTCGCCGAGTCTTCGTACTTCATCAGCTGCCAGGCTTCATCAACAATTAACAGACGTTTACGTTGATCGGATTTGGTTTTGTTCCAGATGTAATTAAGCACAATGTACATGGCGACCGGGCGCAGTTCGTCCTCGAGGTCACGAATATTAAACACCACCATTTGGCTGTTGATGTCGATGTTTGATTGCTGGCTAAAAATACCGGCAAACGTTCCGGTGGTATATTTGCGCAAACGCTGGGCGAGTTGCGGGCCGGTGCCGCCCATGTGCAGCAAGGTGTCGTATAAGTCGGCAATCGTTGGCGGCGGCGAATTATGGGTGAGCGGATCTTTTGTGATACCGGCTTTGGCGTAGGTTTCGATAATTGCTGCATCGAGGTCAGCTTCTTCAACTGGCGAAAGTGCCGGCACGAGCGCCCCGGCGTTGCTCGACGAGGCGAGCATTTGGCCTTGCGCGCCGCCCATCATGAGCCGGAGAAGTCCCAGCAAAGTGATCGAGTTGCTATGCAGCGCGTTGTCGGATTCGTCGGTGTCGATAACTTTTGGCAGATCAAACGGATTGATGCGCGTGGCTGATGCCAAGCTCAACCGCACGTACGCGCCACCGACTGCTTCGCACATGCGCTGGTATTCGTTTTCGGGGTCGATAATCACGATTTCGGTACCGAACATCATGCTGCGCAGCGCTTCCAGCTTCACGGCAAACGCTTTACCGGCACCAGATTTAGCAA
>CAYQXB010000014.1:7296-9754 GCA_964421475.1 uncultured Candidatus Saccharibacteria bacterium | reverse complement strand
GTCTTTTTTGCCATTGCCCATAGTTTACACTACTTAGAATTTTTCAGGAGTAGAATCGATTGCCTCAACCAGTCCTTGTACTTCGCCGGCCAAGTTGTTACGCTCTTTAACTTTGGCGTTGTACTCATCAATCTGGGATGTTGTACTACTCGCCAAGGCGTTGTACTGAGCAACCTGGCGATTAAATGGATCGACTGCTGCGTTATACGCTGCGGTATTGCCCGAAGCTTTGAGTCCATTCATTCGAGTCCGCTCGGCATTGAGCGCTCCGTACAATCCATCCAGCCGGGCTTGACCCGCATCGATAATAGCTCTGAGTGTTTTGAGTTCACCATCAAGCTGGTTGACTCGATTTTCTCGGGATGAAAATTCTTTCTCGTACTTGTCAGAGAGCGCGACAACCTTCTGCCGGTTAGAAAAATATCGAGCGTAATATTCCTCGAGCTCAGCCGGAAGATTCGCGACCTCTGTTCCCAAAATCGAATGGAGTTCATTGGGAACCGACGAAGGGTCGACGGCGTCGTATTCGGCAATCGATTTTTCAATACGTTTGTTGCTGAGTTTCTTGAACGCGGCAGCCGTCATTGCGTCAACCCGTTGCTGCTCGCTTGAGCTCAGCCGATCGTACGCCGCGTGCAACATTTCGTGCGCAGCGGTTACTTCCACAATTCCGCTCAGTCGTTTTTCTTTGATGTCGTACAGGTAGATGTTTCGTCCGTTATAACATCCGAGCACAATTGAAAATTCCTGAATATCGCAATGCTCGTTAAAGGCCGCTTGCTTGTCAATTTGAGGATGTGTCACGTAAAAATACTTTTGCGCGGTGGAAGTCATGGTTGTCTTATCGACGATTTGTTCGATGCGACGCGGCGGATCATACTGGCTCAATCGCCATTGATCGTAGATGTCTTGCCGAAACACAACGGTCAGCAAAATCAACAACACTGACCCGGCTGCGAGCAATAGCTTGAGCGATTTCTTCATGGTCTTATTTTAGCAAAGATTACTCTTGGGTGATCACGTAGTCTAATGACTTCTTTTTGACCGAAATGTCAACGATGTCACCTTTTTTGTATGAGTCGTGGAGGAGCTCGGCCGCGATATGGTCCTCGAGTGTATCCTGGATTAGTCGACGCAGTGGTCGCACGCCATTGTGTGAATCATAGCCGTTTTCGAGCAAATACTGTTTGGCCTTTTGATTCAACTTTAGGCGAATGCCTCGTTTCACAAGCCGCTCTTGCAGTTCGGCAATTTGCAGATCAAGAATCTTGAGGATGTCCGGTTTAGTAAGCGCGTGGAAGACAATAGTTTTATCAATACGGTTGAGGAGTTCTGGGCGCATTAAGCCCTTGAGTCCTTCTTTGACTTTGTCTTGGTTCGCCTCATGCATTGCTTCAAGGTTCTTAAAGTCTTTGGTATCTGTTGCACTGAATCCCAGACTGACTTCTTTTTGAAGCTTATCTGCACCGATGTTACTGGTCATAATAATAATGGTGTTGCTAAAATCGATCTTGCGGCCTTTGGCATCAGTCAAATGACCGTCTTCTAAAATCTGTAGCAGCATGTGGAAGACTTCTGGATGCGCTTTTTCAATCTCGTCAAAGAGCACCAAACTGTAGGGTTTACGTCGCACGCGATCTGTTAATTGACCACCTTCGTCGTATCCTACATATCCCGCAGGCGCACCAACCAGACGCGACACTGTGTGGCGCTCGCCAAATTCGCTCATGTCGATTTTTATAAGACTATCCTCGCCGCCAAAGAATTCTCGCGCCAGTACGCGGGCCAGCTCTGTTTTACCAACGCCAGTTGGTCCCAGAAAAATGAATGAACCAATCGGCCGTTTGCTGCTGCTCACACCAGAACGATTACGGCGAATTGCTTTGGAAACCGCTTCGATCGCCTCTGATTGTCCGACTACATACTTGCCAAGGGTCTTTTCGAGGTTAATCAAATACTTGGCTTCGGCCTTGATAACTTTTTGTACCGGCACGCCGGTCATGCGAGCAACAGTTTCGGCGACATCTTCGCTCTTCATAGCGATCCGCTTGTGTTGTTTTTCGGCTGATTGTAGCACTTTAAGCTCTTCGTGAATCTGGCTGGCACGAGTTTTATTCTTAGCGGCGCGTTCGTAATCTTCAGCATCGACTGCATCGTCAATGCGCGAATCAACCAGCTTTAATTCTTTCTGCAGTTCGCGAACTTCGGGCGGTGTACGGCCTTTATCGAGCCGCAAATACGCGGCGGTTTCATCGAGCAAATCAATAGCTTTATCTGGCATAAATCGATCATTAATATACCGCTTGGCGAGCGTGGCGGTGTCATCAATCACTTCGTCGCTGATAGTCACCCCGTGGAACTCTTCGTAGTGCTTGCGCAGCCCTTTGAGAATTGCCATTGTTTCCGGCAGGGTTGCTTCCGGAACTTGAATCGGTTGGAAGCGGCGTTCGAGCGCGGT
>CAYQXB010000014.1:0-7286 GCA_964421475.1 uncultured Candidatus Saccharibacteria bacterium | reverse complement strand
GCGCGGTGTCTTTTTCGATATGTTTGGTGTATTCGTCAGTCGTGGTCGCACCAATCATTTGAATTTTTCCACGCGCCAGCGCAGGTTTAAGAATATTCCCGGCATCCATGGCGCCTTCCGCTGCACCTGCGCCAACGATTAAATGCAGCTCATCAATAAATACAACTGTATTGTCGTTTGATTCGAGTTCGGCCATTACCTTTTTGAGCCGTTCTTCGAATTCGCCGCGGTATTTCGTACCAGCAATCATACCGGCAAGGTCGAGCATGACAATGCGCTTGTCGACTAAACTATCAGGAACTTCTTCGTTGATAATACGCTGCGCGAGTCCTTCGGCGATGGCAGTTTTACCAACGCCAGGTTCGCCAATTAGTACTGGATTATTTTTTGTACGACGACTTAGTACTGTAATAACACGACGGATTTGCGGATCACGACCAACAACCGGATCAAGTTTCCCGATTCGCGCCAGTGCTGTTAGATCGGTGCCGAAATAATCGAGCGCTGTTTTACGATTTTTTTTGCTCGAGCGGCGGCGTGTGCCCGGCTGCGGGCTATCGTCACTGCCGTCTTGTTGTTGGCGATTCAAAAACTGTTCGAGTTCACTCACCAACATGTCAACACCGACGTTCATATCTTTTAACAAGATCGTAGCGCGCGCGTTTTTCTGGCTTAAAATACTGTATAAAATATGTTCAGTGCCGCAGTAATCCTGATTGAAATCCTGGGCGATGTCATACGCCATGCGCAAAGTTAACTTGGCGGTTTCGCTCAAACCCTTGCCGCCCATGTTCAATACTGCTGTTTTGGGTGTTAAGTTCAAAGCAAGTCGCGCTCGGTCAAGTGTAATACCCGCGCCCTCTAGAATCTTGGCGCCCATTGAACTTTCTTGAGCCAATACACCAAGCAACAAATGTTCGGTCCCAACATAGGGGTTGCTGGCAGCGCGGGCAATTGCATCGGCGTGACGCAAACTTTGCAGCGCATTGTCGGTAAGATGGTTCAAAAAATCCTGGAGTTCATCAGCGTTTGGGCTCATAGTACCTCTAATAATAAGCAATAAATTAGCACTCGTCAAGTCCGAGTGCTAATTTTGCCGGGAACATGTTTTGGTTTAGTTCTCGGGCACAGTTGTGGTCGGAAATTTAACCTCAACCACATCGTGACAAAGAGCCGCAATTTCTAGCGTTTCGGCGGGCTTGCCAGCACTAAACATTCGTGACCGGTGGTATTCCCGCGCAGCTTCAGGTGACAAATAAACACCCATGCATGCATCGAACTCCTTTCTTGCGTCCTGGCGCCTCTGCACTTCGGCAGGATCTTCGGGCGGCTGCAAGAACGCAACCATCGTGCTTAGTGCCGTAATTGCCAGAATTGATGCGGCGGCTGGGTGCCGCCGAAGCCAGTTTTTCTTTTCGGGTTGTGGTGGATTGATTCTTTCAATACTCATTTTCTTCTCCATATAGTTAGATCGCCGTTTGCGATATTTAAAATTTTGAAAACAGAAAAGAGTAGGATGCGCTAGCGAGCGCCGCCACCAAAAACAGATCCAGCGATAGAACATTGCTGGCGTGAATAGTTCACATTTGTGCTGTTTTTAGATACCATGCACATAATTTTATATCATGTATGGTTATTCTGCAACTTTGTTCATTCAATGCGGACATCGACTCGCGACACACTGGTATTACTTATTCCCTGTCTCGTGGTAAGCGACGTCCAGCTAAAACAAAATAGTTTAGCTCACCATCGTCGCCAATGAGATTAGTTTCACGCTGGCGCGCCAGGTGTGTGCGAAATAGCCCGAGTGCTCCGTATCCAAGCACACCAATACCTGTTGCTACAGCTGCTCCGGTAGTAGTAACGCTGCTTTCAGAGGTTGCCACAACAGCGGAATAGCTCGCATTCAATAGCACCCCGCCAATTGCAGCGAATCCGGCTGTTTCACCTAATTCGCGAAAACACGTTGATCGCCAGCCTTCGTCGCCGCAAATATATGCTTCGACACCAGATGCGACATGCGCAGCCTCGACTGCTTCTACGGGTTGTATCACTTCCGGATTTTCTACACTGCTCATCACGCGGTAAGGTATCCTCAATTAATAGCATTAAGTAAACACCGTCGCCGTAGCAGAGTCAAATGCTTACGCTTTGTCTTCGACGCCGTGTTCTTCGATGGCATCAAGCAGGCTGCTTTCAAGTTCGGATTTCTTTTTGAGTTTTGGTTTCGGCGCATCCTCTTTTGGTTTTGTATCAGTTTCGACTGCGGCGATAACTTCTGCTGGTTTTTCGGCTACAGATCGCGAGCCTTCGATATCAAGTTCAAAACCAGTCAATTTGCTGGCTAATCGAACATTCTGTCCGCTCTTGCCAATGGCGATACTCAGTTGGTCTTCAGGCACTTTTACGACAGCTTTGTGGTTAGTTTCATCCAAAACAACGTCGTCAACTTTTGTTGGGCTGAGCGCATTTGTAATAAATGTTTTAGTATCATCGTCCCATACAACGATGTCGATTTTTTCTTGTTCGCCGACTTCTGACATAACTGCGTTCACGCGCGTGCCGTGGCCGCCAACAAAAGTGCCGACCGGGTCAACACCAGGAACAGTGCTGGCAACGGCAAGCTTAGTGCGAACACCAGCTTCGCGGGCAATCGTCTTGATTTCAACCGCGCCACTTTCCATTTCTGGCACTTCTGATTGGAATAACCATTTAACGAATTCTGTGTTGCCACGAGATACCACGAGTTGTGGACCGCGTTGACCGCGCTCGACGTCTTTGAGATACACTTTGACGCGTTGGCCAGGATAGTAATGTTCACCCTGAATCTGTTCGCTGCCGGGCATAATTGCCTGGGCTTTGCCAAGGTCAACTCGCACCATGCGACCATCAACTCGAGCCACAATACCGTTAATAACGGTACCGATTTTATCCTCGTACTCTTCCATAATGTTTTCGCGCTCAGCTTCGCGGAGGCGTTGCAAGATAACTTGTTTGGCAGTTTGCGCAGCCACACGGCCGAAATCTTCGACTTTTTCATGGATTTCGATTGTTTCGCCAACCGCAGCGTTCTTACGACGTACTTGGGCGTCGCTCAGACTAATCTGAACGGCCGGATCTTCGACAGTATCAACAATTTCTTTCTCGACGTACGCATCAACATCACCGGTGTTCAGGTTCATAGTTACGCGAACTTCTTGGTCGCGGTCACCGTAATCACGACGATACGCAGCAGCAAGTGCTTGTTCGACGATTTCCTGTACAGCATCCTCGCCCAAGTTTTTTTCTTCGGCAATTGCGCGTACGGCGCCCGCCAGTTGTTTCATATCTAGGTTCATAAATTTTCCTTCCGTTTATGTTCGTTTATGTATAGAATTATGGTGTTTTTCATTAAAAAAGCCGACCTGCCGGCCGACTAACTGCGGATAATTATAAAGGAGTTGTTGGCCGCTGTCAAAGGTATTTATTACAAGCCGCCTAGCAATACCTGCGTGATAAAATTGATGGTATGAGCAAAAATGTTACCCGCTTGTTTGAGCAGTTTGTGCCCGAGCACTACGAGCTCGAACTTGAGCCAAACAAAACAACAATGACTTTCAAGGGCACCGTGATTATTCGCGGTCGCAAGATTGGCCGACCAACCCAACGTCTGACGTTCCACCAAAAAGATCTAAAAGTTACTTCGGCGACAATTACCAAGTTCTATAAGGGCGAAGAAACTGATATGCACGTTGATCGCATCAACACGCAGGATACTTTTGATGAACTGCGACTCCACACCAAAGACAAGTTGGTCGCTGGCCAATACAGTGTCAACATTGAATTTAACGGCACCATCACCAAGCCGATGAATGGTTTGTACCCGTGCTTCTTTAAAGAAAACGGCAAAGAAAAAATATTGCTGGCAACCCAGTTCGAAAGCCATCACGCCCGCGAAGTGTTTCCAAGCATTGACGAACCCGAAGCAAAGGCAACGTTTGATCTGGCCGTTGTCGGGCCAAAAGACGAAATAATTATTGCTAACACTCCCGTTAAAAAACAAACTACGAAAGATGGTCAGCAAGTCGTACTGTTCGAAACCACCCCAAAAATGTCGACCTATTTATTAGCATTTGTGATCGGCGATATGAAACATATCGAGGCTAAAACCAAGAACGGCACAGTCGTTCGTGCGTTCACCACGCCAGATAAAATCAAGCAAGCTGACTTTGCGCTCAAAACAGCCGTTCAGTGTCTTGAATTTTATAATGAGTACTTCGCTATTCCCTATCCGCTGCAAAAATGCGACATCATTGCCTTGCCGGATTTTGCGGCTGGCGCTATGGAAAACTGGGGCTGCATTACCTTCCGTGAACAGTGCATGCTGGTCGACGAAGCCAATACCAGCCTGAGTGTCAAACAATACGTCGCCATGGTAGTGGCGCACGAACTCGCTCACCAGTGGTTTGGCAACCTCGTGACCATGCGGTGGTGAATATCTGGCAATCGACCATCTTTTCCCGGATTGGCAGATGTGGACGCAATACGTTGGCGACGAACAGCAGATCGGCATGAAACTCGACGCCCTGGAACATACTCATCCGATCGAAGTTCCGGTGCGACACCCCGACGAAATTCGCACTATTTTTGATCTGATCAGTTACAACAAAGGGTCCAGCGTTATTCATATGCTCAACCAATATCTCGGTAATGACATCTTCCGCAATGGCTTGCGCTATTACCTCAAAAAACACGCCTACGGTAACACCGATACGGTTGACTTGTGGGAGGCGCTCGAAACCGCTTCGCACAAACCAGTCAAAGCGTTTATGGCGGCCTGGACCGGCGAGCCAGGTTACCCGATCGTGCATGCTACCGTCGAAGAAAATAACGTCAAACTCAACCAAGAGCGATTCTTCCTGAACCGATCGCACATCAAACACCCGGCCACACAAACCTGGCATATTCCGCTGTTGCTCAACGGCGACAACGCGCCGCAATTGCTCGATAAAACCAGCGCTTCATTCAAAGTCGCAGACGCCGACACCTTTAAACTCAATGCTGAACAAGCCGGATTCTACCGCGTCGCCTACAATGCAACGCACTTGCATCGTTTGAGCGAACTTATTTCGCGCGGGCGCGTCGAGCCGCTTGATCGTTTGGGCATTTTGGCGGATGTTTTTGAAGCTGCCAAAGCCGGTTACACTGATACCGATGATGCGCTCGGTCTTATCGGGCATTACCGCGAAGAACAAAATGTCGCGGTCTGGGAAATCATCAGCAGCAATATTGCTGAAACGCGCAGCGCCATGGACAGCGACGAAGTTCGCGACGCCATGAAACCGTTTATTCGCCGTCTCGTGAATCAGCAGCTGGAACGCTTGGGCTGGGATCAAAAAGATACCGACACTTATTTTGACCGGCTGCTGCGCCCAATTATCTTAGGTATGGCCTCGGGCGCCGACGAGCCGGCAATTATCGCCGAAGCTCAACGACGTTTTGCAGCCATGAAGCAAACATCAGATATTGACCCGGATATTCGCGGCGTCGTGTACGCCACTGTTGCTCGGAACGGCGGCGAAAAGGAATTCAAACAACTGCTCAAGCTGCACCACGAATCAACCAGCAGCGAGGAGCAACAAAGTTTGGCCGGCGCACTTTCAAACTTCAAACAAAAAGATCTGATCAAAAAATATCTCGCTCAAATTATTTCCGATGACGTACGGCTGCAAGACATCGGTCACTGGATCGCTTACATCACCACCAACCGTTACGGCAAAGACGAAACCTGGGCTTGGATCCAAAAAAACTGGCAGTGGCTAGAGAAGAACCTGGGCAGCGACCTCAGCTTTTCACGGCTGCCCGTATATGTCGCGCGCGGACGCAGCGACACTGCGTTCCTAAAAGAATTTAAAACGTTTTTTAACAAAGTCAAAACGCCAGCGCTGGAACGCTCGATCAACCAGGGTATCGAAATTATTCAGTGGCGCAGCGATTGGAAAAAGCGCGCCTACAAAGAAGTTCTGGCATTCTTCACCGCGCAGGATTTGTAAAAAAATAAGCCGTAGGATGCGGAGTAGGTTTGTCGAAACAAAAGCGCCAGAGGAAAGTTTTGGAATGTTTTTTACGGAAAAAGTATGAGCCTAAATCTCGGGTAAAAAAGTGGTGATGTTAAAAGTCGGGCCCGTGACCTCGACTGCACTCAAGCGGTAATCTCCGTTCCAATCGTTTACGTTTACCCAAAATTTGGCGGCAAATATCATTTGTTGCAGCTTTTTAGGCGTGATGTATTCGAGCCCGCTACCCCAATTTTCTGCCGCGCGATATTTGACTTCAACAAAATAAACGACGTCATTCTTTTTGGCTACCAGGTCGATCTCGCACCAACGCGTTCGCCAGTTTTGATCCAGTATTTTATAGCCAAGTTCTTCTAAGTGTTCGGCGGCGGCAGATTCAGCGTTTCGTCCAGTTGATGTACTCATGCTTGCAACAAAGTATACACCGGCCGATAGCTTTTGCGATGTAACTCGCAGACGCCAAGTTTTTGCATTGCCTGCAAATGCGCTTTGGTGCCGTACCCAACGTGAGATTCAAACCCATAATGCGGGAACTCCTGTGCAAGTTCGGACATTTTTTGGTCGCGCAGCACTTTGGCGTAAATACTCGCAGCGCTGACAATTGGATGTAGATCATCTGCCCGCACCACGCACTCCACCGCTGTAAATGTAGGCGAACAGTAGTTGATATGTCCGTCCATGATAATTTGCTCGCCTGGTTCTGCGGCTACATGCTCGAGTGCTCGCGCTACTCCCAGCTGCATAGCACCAGTTAGGCCCAGCAAATCAATCTCCGCCGGTTCAACCCAACCCTCGCCAAGCTCACAGCTTTTTTGTATGTCCTGGATCAGCGCTTCACGCGCCGCTTTGCTGAGTTTTTTTGAATCTCGAAGTCCAAGCGGCAATTTTGTTTGAGCCCGCGCCGCAACCACTAATAGTGGTCCGGCCCAACATCCTCGTCCAACTTCATCAATCCCAATCATGAGCATCAGTATAGTCCATTTTTATCATAAGCATAGTTTCGTCTGATATACTGATGCAATACACAACTAAATCTCTCAAGGAGAAATCAATGGATCCAAATGCACAAACCCCAAACCCGGCACCACAGCCGACGCCTCAGCCAGCAGTTGCACCAATTGCGCCACAACCAGCACCTGCAGCGCCGACCCCTGCACCCGTCGCAACAGCTGATAATCCAGGCAAAACGCTGGGAATCATTAGTTTAATTACCTCACTGCTCGGTATAAG
>CAYQXB010000013.1:2320-10350 GCA_964421475.1 uncultured Candidatus Saccharibacteria bacterium | reverse complement strand
ACCCGTGCACAATTACCGGCGTGCCGATTGGCGCCCAAGCGTATACCCACGCTGCGTCGCTGTTGACGATTCCGACGCACCCGTGCGAACTATTGACGTTGCCAAAATAACTTTTTGGTCGCCAGTAGTTGCCATGGATAGCGTAATCGGCGTAAAAATAATTAACGTACTCGACGTTTGGCTGGAAGTACCGGCTGCCGTCAACATTATTGCCGCGCATATCCTGGCGGCGAATTTTGGTACGAATCGCGTACTGTCCAAGCACTGTTGGCGTTCCTGGCGCGCCGGCGCTAATTAAAAACGTTCGCACTAAACGTGTGTTTTCATAAGCGTACATGCGCTTGTTGGTGACATCAATCACCAGCCATTTTGGATAGGAGCGAGCATTGATGCGTTTGTACGATGCGTAGTCGATGGCAGCGCTGGCAGTTACGCCTTCGCCAGCCAAAACTTTTTTGGCCACATTGCTGGCCAGTTCATTTTTGCGTACTACGTCAACTCCGCTTTTGCCGGGAACTAAAACTTTCGTGCTGCCGTTAGTCTGCTTGAGCACAACTTCGCTGCGCGGCGGCTGAACGTACGGCGCGCTGATTTCGTTAATATATTTGAGGACTTTTCCGCTATTAACGCTCAGGTCAATCGTTTTGGCAGTTGGTACTGATGTCAGTTCAACCCATTTGCCAATAGCCGCTGCTGGTGCAGTGACCTGGCGGCTACCAATAGTGAATACCACTTTTTGACCAAGAATAGTTTTTACCTTTTCGTACACCGGCTGAGCCTCGGTTTGTGTGATTGTCGGGACTAAATCCTGGTGCACAGCTTGCAGCGGAGTGGTTTGCAAATTCTTGACTGCTTTTACAACTTCATCGCGACCACCCGCTAGTGCGAATCCAACGCCGGACTTTTCGGGCGCAAGTTTTGCACGTCCGTTTTTAATCGTAATCTTGGCATTGGTTGGCTTCTTACTACTACGCGTTATTGATTTTTTAAACACTGCTTCGAGTTTTTTGTCATTGATGGTCACTGCGAGAGGAACTTCTGTTGCATTCCACCACTGTACGCGAGCCAAATGATTTGCCGGGTTTCGCGCGGCAATCACTGCAGTAGCCGTTGCCGCCGGATCTGGAGTAATACCCAACGTTTCCAGCGTAAATGATTTTGTGGATCCATCAGGGTAGCTAACATTCAACGCGTAGTTTTGTATTTTTGTCTCGAGCGCAGCTTTTATGGCATCCTCTGATGCATCCGCGCCAATACTAACATCGGCAACCATCGTATGTCGCAAATTTTTTTGAGTCAAGAACACAGTCGTAACGACTATAACAGCTGCCAGTAATAGCAGCCCGGCAACAACAAACAAAACCCACCGACCGCGATGGTTCTGGCTCGCAATTTCTGTTCCAGCTGTCTCAATTGCCGGAGGTTGAATGGTCAGCTTGTTCTCTGGCACCTCTATAATCCTCTTGTGCTTTACTTGTAGTGTATCAGGCGAGCGCACAATATGAAACATCTTTGCTTTAGCAGTATCTTTATGAAGCGTTTTATGCTAAAGTAGGCTCACTAGAAAAAGCTGCTAGTGTAACTAAACGTATTTTGTTCGTAAAAGTTCGGTTCTAGAAAATAAAAGTAAATGATCACGAAGAGGCGCAGCTAACTGGTTTGCCAGATTACCTCCGAAGAGATAGGAGATATTAATGGCAACTAATCTATTTGTAGGCTCATTGGCATACAGCGTCACAGACGACGAACTCAACGACTTTTTTAAGGTCGCTGGTAACGTTAAATCTGCAAAGGTTATCATGGACCGCGACACCAACCGATCAAAAGGTTTTGGGTTCGTTGAAATGGAATCTGACGAAGAAGCCGCAGAAGCTATCAAGCAACTTGACGGCAAAGAGCTTAACGGCCGCGCAATTAGCGTGAACGAAGCTCGCCCACGCGAAGAACGACCACGTCGCGACTTCGGTGGTGGTAATGGTGGTGGTAACCGGTATTAATTAGAGGAGGGGCTTGCCCCTCCAAACTCAATTTGAACTAAATTAAAATTGAGTTTTCCACCCCCCTAAAGTCTTAAAAAGGAGGGGCAAGCCCCTCCTAAGTCAAAAGAGAATCAAGATTGCCCCTTTCAAGGGCAATCTTTAGTTCTCGCGCAATACGTTGTCCAACGCTCATATTCTCGCCATACATATACCCGGTGTAGGGCGTAAACATGGTTCCCGGACTTCCTGGCATGCGCATGCTCACATCAAACACGAATAATTCTTCACTTGGTGGGCCAGCTGTAATCGCACCTTGCAACGCAAACGGACCGATCATACCCGGAGGATAATGTTTTTTGACCGCCGCAACAAATGACTCGCCAGCCTCATAGGCTTTTTCGACCAGCGATTCTTTGATGGTGATAGCTTGGTGGCCATTTTCAATATATTTTGGTTGTACGTGCTTTAAGACTTCAATTTGCTCTGGCGCCGTCATGCGCAAAATCCCGTCGATATTTGTTTGCCGACGCGTATCCGTGCCAACCAGTTCAAGCGAATCAGTCAGCGGGGAATAGAAAAAGTTCAGGTTAAGTTGCGGCCCAACGACGAACTCTTCGATCACTGCCGCGGCCAAAGATTCTTTTGTGATATACCCGGATTTTAAAAGTTCGGTACTTCGTTTTTTGTATTCGGCAAAGCTACTCACCAAAAAAAACGCGCGCTCATAACCGCGCGAAGCTTCGGCGGCTTTTACTAAAACCAGTCGATCAATGTCTCGTGGATCGCTAAACTGTTTTGGAATTTTAATGCCGGCCTCGTGGAGCAAAAAATACTGGTTTTTTTCTTCATCACGTTCTTCTTTTCGGACCAAAACACGGTTACCAATAATTGGTACCAAAAAATCGTTTTCAATTTGATCGAAATCGCAGTAAACCCAAAAGTAACGGCTATGCACAAACACCACATTCAAATCACGAAGCTGTTTTTGCACTTCTGGTTTGGCAATATCTTTAAATGAATCAACCACAATGACGTGATCAACGCAGCCGCGCTCGCCAGTATTTTTATAGTACTTGGTGTAGGTTTTTTCACGACCCTTTTGCGCCACAACGACTGATTCAAAGCCTTCTAGTTTTGCGCCGCGACAAACATCAAGCGCACTATGTCCGCCGAGCGTGCCAATGCGAATCTTCTGCTTATCATAATCTTGCAATACTGTTTTGATATCGTTCTTTGTAATTATTTTAGTGGCCATTATTCAGCACCTTGTCGAGCTGTTTGGTTTTGATTGCCTGTTTGATTTCACGCGCGACCCGGCGTCCGGTGCTCATTGGCTCGTTATAGCGAAGGTCAGTGTACGGCGAGCCATTAATATACGGATTGGTGCCGGCCACAATGCGAGCCGATATCTCAAACACCACAATGTCGAGATCCGGCGTAACCACAGTCTCAAGGCAAAATGGCCCAAACAAACCTTGCGGATGCAGATCTCGTGAAGCAGCAACAACTGCTTCGCCCATCGCAAACAAATCTGGCAACATTGATTCGCGCGCCACCAAAGTCAGGTTCCCCATGATGTTGTACGAACTTTCGATGTTCAAGTCCATTTGATCCTTGGCTGCGATTCGGCCAATTGAATCAACATTGGTTTCATAGCGGCGGTCCATACTCATAATTTCGAGTTCATTGGTTAACGGCGAGTAAAAGTAGTGCACATACATCGGAGCACCGACAATGTATTCCTGGATGATATATTTTTTGCCGGAATGCGCGGCAATTTTGCGGTAAAAATCTTTGGCACTTCGGGCCAGGAAGAATCCCTTACCGCCGCCGGCACCATAAAACTTCACGATTGCCGGACCATCAATATCTTCGGGCTGTTTATAAATTTTGGGTAAACTAAGCCCGGCTTTTTTGAGCCATGTTCGTTGCTTGGTGCGACTTTCTTCCCATGGCAAGATTTTTTTGTTACCAAAATATTGCACGTTGAATTTCTCGAGTCCTTCTAACCCAAACTTAAAAAATGATCCGTGCGGAATTAAAATGACATTCTTTTTAATAAGCGTGGTTTCGAGTTCATCGAGGTTTTTGTACGATTCAATTTCGATGATTTCATCGGCAACCCGGAACGACTTGTAGGGCTGTGCCCGACCACGTTCGCATATAACGATATTTTTAAAGCCTTCATCGCGAGCACCTTTTAAAATTTGCAAAGCCGAGTGACTGCCAAGCGTACCAATAATATACTTTGGTTTACTCGTTCGCTTTTTTGGTTGTGGTTGAGCCATGATGCCTCCAAAACGTCTTCTTATCATTCGAGTATAGCACCATGACGAATCCATAAAACAAAAACGTAATATAGACAACGCTTACTCGTGGTCGGCATTCGGCGAATCTTGCAGCCGGGAAATCTATCTGTTACATTTTTGATCAAGTGAACAAGAATGGACCGAATAAGACCAGTTTAAAAACGAAAAAGAATCGCCGGGGGAAGGGCGATTCTTTTTTATTACAACCGGCACAGCTGAAACTCGCCGACGGAACGGTCGTGTATGGCAAATCGCCAAGTTGGCAAACCGCAAACTATACTGGCGAGATCGTGTTTAGTACGGGCATGACTGGCTATGTTGAATCGCTTACCGATCCGTCATACGCTGGACAGATTCTTGCATTTACCTATCCGCTCATCGGAAATTATGGCGTGCAAACCGATTGGGGCGAATCACCAAAAATTTATGCCAGTGGTGTCATTGTCAGCGAAGCGACATTGCACTGGAGTCATGGCAAAGCAACACAGTCCTTATTGCAATGGCTCCGTGAACAAAACATTCCCATTCTGGTTGATGCTGACACACGAATGCTCACCAAGCATTTGCGGTCTCGCGGCACAATGCTTGGCACTATTGGCAACAACCCGCGGCGCCCAACTAACAAAAAGTGGTTGATTCCGCGCGTGTCGATATCGGCACCAAAACTATATAACGAGGGTCATGACAAAACTGTCATCCTCGTTGATTGCGGCGCCAAAGAAAACATTGTGCGGTCACTTGAGCAGCTGCCAGTCACGATCAAGCGCGTGCCGTATAACTATGATTACACCCGCGAAAACTACGCCGGCGTGCTGTTATCGAACGGGCCAGGCGATCCAACCGACTACCAAGAAACGATTCAGATTGCCGAGCAAGCCATCAAAAACGGCAAACCAATCTTTGGGATTTGTTTGGGCAGCCAGTTGCTGGGTTTGGCAGCCGGTGCGAGCACCTACAAACTGCCGTTCGGGCACCGCGGTCATAACCAGCCGTGTCAGGATTCTGATTCACAGCGCAGTTTTGTAACTAGCCAGAATCATGGCTACGCGATTGACGAATCATCACTGCCGCGCACGTGGAGAGTCAACTTTCGCAATCTAAATGACGGATCAGTTGAAGGCATTGAACATAAAACAAAACCGTTCTTTGCCGTTCAGTTTCATCCTGAAGCTTGCCCAGGACCAACCGATACCAAATGGTTATTCGACAAATTTTATGAAAGTCTCGCATGAATAGTCCAGCGAAAAATCCCAAAAAAGTTTTAATTCTTGGCTCGGGCGGTTTACGAATTGGTCAGGCCGGCGAGTTTGACTACTCGGGCTCTCAGGCCATTAAAGCACTCCGGGAAGAGGGAATTTACACCGTGCTGATCAATCCAAATATCGCGACCGTGCAAACTGATAGCACCATGGCAGACCAAGTGTATTTTCAACCGCTTAACCTCGAAGTCGTGACGAAGATCATTCAAAAGGAACAGCCCGATGCAGTAATACTGAGTGTGGGCGGACAGACCGCGCTCAATCTTGGGCTTGAATTATTTGATAAAAAGATTTTCCAAAAGCACAACATCCGGGTGCTTGGCACGCCAGTTGATGTTATTAAAACAACCGAGGACCGCGAGCTGTTTAAACAAGCGCTTACAAAAATCGGCACTAAAACTGCTCAAAGCGTTGCGGTCTATTCTCTCAAAGAAGCGCTCGCGGCTGCTAGAAAAATTGGTTACCCGCTCATGATGCGCTCTGGGTACTCGCTTGGCGGTCTGGGCTCTGGTCGAGTTGTAAACGAAGCCGAACTCCGCAAAAAAGCCGGCGAAGCACTGCACGCGGTGTCACAAATTCTTATCGAAGAGTACTTACAAGGCTGGAAAGAAATCGAGTATGAGGTCGTGCGCGACGCTGGCGGAAACACCATTACCGTTTGCAATATGGAAAACCTCGATCCAATGGGAATTCACACCGGCGAGAGCATTGTTGTTGCGCCGTCGCAAACACTGACCAATCAGGAATACCACAACCTCCGCGAAGTCGCGATCAACACCATCAATCATCTTGGCATTATTGGCGAATGTAATATTCAGTACGCGCTTAATCCAGCGAATGGCGATTACCGTGTTATCGAAGTAAACGCGCGGCTTAGTCGCTCGAGCGCATTGGCGTCTAAGGCGACTGGGTATCCGCTGGCATTTGTAGCCACCAAGTTAATGCTCGGCAAAAAGTTACATGAACTCAAGAACAGCGTAACCGGCACCACGCCAGCATTTTTTGAGCCAGCGCTCGATTACCTGGCTGTAAAAGTGCCGCGGTGGGATCTCAATAAATTAAAAGCCAGCGATCACCGCATTGGCAGCGAAATGAAAAGTGTTGGCGAAGTAATGGCGCTTGGTCGGTCGTTCCCGGAAGCACTCCAAAAAGCTTTGCGCATGCTTAACATCGGCGCAAATGGATTCACCGATCATCCGCACGAAATTCAAGATCCGATGGATGAAATTGCCAAAGCGACGGACCGGCGAATTTTTGCATTGCACGATGCGTTCAAAAAAAAGAAAACGGTTGATGAAATTCACAAAGTCAGCGGTATCGACAACTGGTTCTTACATCATCTGCGAAGTATGTCTGAGTTTACGAAAGAACTGAAAACCAAAAACCTTAATGAATCGACATTGCGACAAGCCAAACAACTTGGTTTTGCCGACAAAACAATTGCCAGCATCAAAAAAACGACGGAATTGACCATCCGGCAAAAACGCATTAAGCTCGGTATCAAGCCGGTTATTAAACAGATTGATACGCTTGCCGGTGAATTTGATGCCGAGACGAATTATTTGTATTCGACCTACCACGGACAAACGAGCGATATTAACCCGATCGCTGACGGGTCGGTTATTGTGCTTGGCTCCGGTCCGTACTGTATTGGCTCATCGGTGGAGTTTGATTGGTGCGCGGTGAATACGGTGCAAGCACTGCAATCTAATCGCCGTCCGGCAATTTTGATCAATTCTAACCCGGAAACCGTTTCGACTGATTTTGACATTTCGGACCGACTTTATTTTGAGGAATTAACCTTGGAGCGAGTTCTAGACATCGCCGAGTTCGAACAGCCGAGTGGCATTGTTGTGTCGGTTGGCGGTCAGATCGCAAATAACCTGGCCGTTCCGCTGAGCGATGCGGGGCTCACTATTTTGGGTACCGCGCCAAAAAATATCGACGGGGCTGAAAACCGCAAAAAATTCTCCTCAATGCTCAACAACCTTATGATTGACCAGCCAGAGTGGGATTCGGTTACCACGTTGCAAAAAGCTAAAGATTTTGCGGCGCGCGTTGGTTACCCAGTTTTAATTCGTCCATCGTATGTTCTGTCAGGCGGCGCCATGAATGTTGTCGGTTCGGAGCACGAGCTCAAAGAATACTTACGTCAAGCTGCGAAATTATCACCCGAATATCCCGTAGTTATATCAAAATTTATAAACAATGCTCGCGAGCTTGAGATCGACGGGGTCGCCCAAGGCGGCAAGATCATCATTTACGCGTTGACCGAACACATTGAGAATGCCGGCGTACATTCCGGCGACGCAACCGTTGTTATGCCGGCGCAGCGTGTGTACCTCGAAACAATGCGCCGAGTTAAAAAGATCACCCAGGAAATTGTGGCAAACCTCGAAATTACCGGACCGTTTAACGTGCAATTCCTAGCACAAGATAACGATATTAAAGTCATTGAATGCAATGTGCGAGCCTCGCGCTCG
>CAYQXB010000013.1:0-2310 GCA_964421475.1 uncultured Candidatus Saccharibacteria bacterium | reverse complement strand
CCGTTTGTCTCCAAAGTTATTGGCGAAAATTTCATTACGATTGCAACTGAAGCAATGCTCGGCCTGGAAAATCACAAACGATACCAGACGCTTGAGCTTGAGTACGTTGGCGTTAAAAGTCCCCAGTTTTCTTACAATCGACTGAAGGGCGCCGACCCGGTAGCCGGCGTTGAGATGGCATCGACTGGCGAAGTTGCATGCATCGGCAAAAATTTGTCCGAAGCATTTTACGCATCATGGTTAGCAACCGATCAGCGCGTGCACGGCAAGAAAGTATTTGTAAGTCTTCCTGACGAGCACAAACTTAAAATGATCAACGAAATTAGTGACCTCGTACACGCCGGCTGGGAAGTATTCACAACCAAAGGAACTCATGATTTTTTGAAAGGGCGGGGAATCAAAACAAAGCGCCTGCACAAAATCAGCGATAAACGAGAACCAAGTGTCGAAGCGCTGGTCATGAATCAAAAACTTGATCTTCTTATTTGCGTACCATCGGTGATCGAGAAAAATAATGACGCGCGTATTATTCGTCGTTTAGCCATCGATAATCATATTCCGCTCATCACCAATGCCGAAATTGGTCGTTTGTTGCTGGGTTGTTTAGCAGACCAAACGGTTCGGGATTTTGACCCGGAGCCGTGGCGTTTCTTTGTGAATAACGAGCTGTAGTAAAAATGACTGATTGACCGACCCGCCAAAGTATCGGACAATTAGTTTAGTATTAACCTTAGGAGGAGCACATGGACGTATCAAAACCAATGTGGGAAGCATTGATTGTTCGTGGTATTGCCGGCATTTTGTTCGGTATTGCTGCGGTCTTCTGGCCAAGTCTAACACTCGTGGTGTTAGTGTACTTGTTCAGTATCTATATTTTAGTAAGCGGAGTTGTCGGTGTTGTGCAAGCAGTACTGAACCTGACTCATAAAAAATCGTGGTTCTTGCCGTTGATCCTCGGCGTTGCCGAAGTCGGTGTTGGTCTGTACATGGTTCGCCACCCTGGCGTATCGTTTGCAACATTCATTCTGCTCGGCGGTCTGATCTTTATCGTCCGTGGTGTATTTGAAGTTGTTATGGCCGTTACTGATGGCGATGACGCAACGAACAAAATGCTACTCATTATAAGTGGTGTTTTGTCAGCGCTCGTCGGTGTAGTATTGCTACTCCAACCAGTTGCCGGCGGTTTGGCATTCGTATGGATCCTTGGTCTGTACGCATTGATTACCGGACCAATCTTGATTGCACTGGCTATTGATGCCAAGCATCTCGCAGAAGGACACAAGAAATAATACTTCCGTCTTTTATCTAAAAAGCGCCTCGAAAGAGGCGTTTTTTTGTACATTACAATACCAGTTATTAGTAGTTATTGGTTGCGAAGCGCGTCAATTGGATCTTTACGCGCGGCTTTGATTGCCGGCACAATGCCAGACAGTATGCCCACGCCAACCGACACGCCAATCGCAATTGCAGCAACGCGCCACGAGAGTATCGGATTTAGATCGGTCAAAGCATGAAGCGCCAAGTTAATAATTCCCGAAATAGCCAGCCCGATCACACCGCCCATCAAACTAAGCAGCAATGCTTCACTCAAAAATTGCAGTAAAATTTGCCGGTTCGTGGCACCAATTGCCTTGCGCACGCCGATTTCGTGTGTGCGCTCCGTGACCGACACCAACATGACATTCATAATACCAACGCCTCCAACGACCAACAAAATAGCCGCCATAATGGCAACCAGCACCGTAACAATATCGAGAATATTATTTGTCACACCGAGTGTTTCTTCTTGGCTGAGTACAGTAAAATCTTTTTGACCGGCACGCGTATTGCCAATATTCTTTTCGATAGCCTGTTGCAAATCCGCAGCTGCGCCTGGATTCTTTGGCTTAACCAAAATCTGCGAAATCTGCGCAGAGTTTTGGCTTAAAACTTTTCCGGTCGTATACGGAACAAAAATCGCGTTGTTCAAATCAGCGCCAATCGTGAATGGATTGCTTTTAAATTCCTCGAACACGCCTTTTACGATGAGTAGTTTTCCGCGGAACGAAATTGAACGGCCGATTGGTACGTTTTGCTTGAACAAATCTTCGGCAACTGATTTCCCGATGACGACGTAGTAACTGCCTTCATCAGTTTCGCTTAAAAACTGGCCGAAGGCGATTTTTTGATTCGTGATTTCTGGTAAATTACTGCTGGTTGCAATGACTGTGCCCTTATTGAACTCGCGACCCTCGTACGACGGCGTGCCAGCCACAACGCTAAACGGCGCCGCCGCTTTCACGCCAGCAGTGTCTTCGACAACATCAAGAT
>CAYQXB010000012.1:0-10368 GCA_964421475.1 uncultured Candidatus Saccharibacteria bacterium | reverse complement strand
GGCGCAAGGTGAAAGTGCAGTAATGTATTGAGCCGAAGCGTACTAATAGTCCCATCGACTTTTTACGACCAGAACATTCAGGCCGCAATTTGTCTGTTCTCGTGCATTCGCACGAGATGCCACAAATTGCTATTGCCCAGAACTTTGTTGCTGACCTCCGTAATTTTCTCGCTGTATTTCGATACCGCTCGAAAATTTACTCGGTCGCGCCTTGTTCTGAACAATCCTGAGTGTCCTGGAACCGGTTAAGTGCAATGACTAGTTATTGGTGTTTATCTTAGTTGTCATTTTGGCAACGATAAGCTCCATAACCCGTTTGTCTAGCGAAGATAAAGCAAGTATATTTACATCCCAAACCCGTGCCCAACGGACACCAATCCACGCGCCTTTCGCGCAGAAAGTAGATTGAGGTGAGATTATGGATTAGAGCTTCTAAATTCCAAATTCTAACTTCGAAATTCTACCAATTTCTGCGTCATCGAGACGCAGAAATTGGTGCCCATAGCGAGAGGGAAACACCTGTTCCCATGCCGAACACAGCAGTTAAGCCTCTCAGCGGTTACAATACTTGGGGGTTCACCCCTGGGAAGATAGCACGGTGCCAAATTATAAAAAAGCTCTCCTTATCGGAGGGCTTTTTTCTTTGGTAAAAGGGAAGGGCTCGCCCCTCCCGATGCTTTTCGAAGTAAATTCGAAAAGCATCTCCCGCCCCCTAAAGCTCGGCTGTCGCCTCATTCGCGTTGCTCATCCGCGCGGCGCACCGGAATAAATCCGGTTGCTCCGGCTGTTCTCCCCTGAAAGTTAAGTCAGAAAAGGCGAAATAAATCCGCCTTTTCTTCCAATTTCTCATCCTGTTTTGCTAGTCTTTAACGAGGTTGAGAACTTTGGCATTCGGGAGGGAGCTTACCAAGCTGCCGGATACTAACAGCTTGGAATCCCTAATCCCACTCCCAATAATGGTGCGTTCTAATTTGGCAACAGCCTCATCGACCAGGATTACCCAATCTGAGGGTAGGCCAATGGGATTGATCGCGCCATATTCCATGCCGGTCAGTGAAACTGCTTTTTCCATCGGAGCAAACGATATTTTTCGAGCATCAAGTTCACGCCGGACAATGCCGTTAACGTCGGCACGATTCGCTCCCCTTACCAGGCAGGCGGCATACCATATCTTGTCTGCGCGTTTGGCTTCAAGAATTACGCAGTTTACAGTCTTGTCCATATCATACTGATAGTGTTCACAGAAAGCTGCCGTATCAGATAGGCTGGGGTCAATTTGAGATACTAAAACGCCCTCTAAGCCATTCGATTCGATGGCTTTTAGAGTTGGTTCGCCGACTAAGTCCTTTTTATCTAGTGCAGATTCAAATTCTAGTTTTCCTAATTTCATAGAGAACTCCTTGGTTAAGAATTGTTAACAAGAGACAGGAGTTGATCTAGAAACCAGTAAATTTCTTACGCATGCCGGTATTATAACAGATTGATCGACCTCAATCTGGTGGTAGAATAGGTGTATGAAGTTGAATAGTGTTCCGGGATTGATATTTATGGTTAAGGATCCAAGCAAGAGTGCGGACTTTTATGAGGATTTGGGATTTTTGGTGAGCAAACGCGAGGCTGATCTGGCCTCTGTTCGGGTCAATTGGTTTTGGGTAGATTTTGTGAAAGCTCACGAATACCGCGCAACAGGGAACGACGGGCAATATTTGTACGTCAGCGTCGCCGATGTCGACGAGACATATAAGTCATTAACAGAGAAAAAGCTCAAACCAACCAAACCCGAAGATTACAAAACGGGTCGGCGCGAAACCATGATCTCCGACCCCGACGGCTACAAACTCGTGTTCTTCCAAAAGGTAAAATTATAATTCTATTGGAGGCGAACAAAATAATGAATCTTAATAAGCTCAAAGAATTTTTAGTTAAAGCGAATATGCCGCATGCTACCGGTGATTCTGATATGCGAAAACAGAAGAACGGTTCGCGGACGATCCATTTTAGCGATGGCGACTGGAGTATGGAAGATAACTTCTTTGGAGGCGAACCCTACGGCGGTCAACAAGCAGTGTTTTATAAGGGCGAACCAGTCTGGCTTTGTGTCTATTACGGCCGAGTACTCCAAACAGATTTGCCAGCAGAAAAGGTTTACGGATTTTTACGCGAGGCACTGCAACACCCACCAGAAGGAATGCCGCTGCGCGGGCCAGCCAGCTATAAGAAAGACAAGCTCGAGTATCGCCATGATTTAACAGGGGAGCTCGATGATTTCACCAGCAAAGAAGTAATCTTAGAAAACGACAAAAAAATCTACTGGGCAAAATTCCTAGGCGGTTGGGTCGACCAGCGCTTCAAAGGCAGCCTGTAGTAGCTGGCTAAGCGGCTGGTTCCAGACCGTATTCAATTGTCAGTTCAGCTGCTTGGACGAGCGCGCCTTCACCGACAAGGCGGGTAATTTCTCGTTCTGTATCAGCTTTGAGCCAATCAATACTAAGGTCTGAATCAAAGTCATAAACACCAGTTGCTGCGCTTGCACTCGGTAGCATATGAGAAAGATCATCCGAGTACTGAATCTCCTCTGCCGCCGCCGGTTCCTCTGTAGTTTTTTCGGTAGATCTCATGCGCTTGAGTAGTGAGCTTCGTTCTACGTCAGCAGTCATGACGATAGTTGCGGCAAATCCGCCGCCAATTGCCCCAAGCACGACGCCTAATCCAGTGTAGACATATTCTAGACCCTGAGAGGGCGCTTCTTGGGCAAATACTTCAGCGCCGAGTCTGTAGCCAGCGGCTGTTAGCACGCTGAATGTAAGTATGCCACCACCGACGCGTAGCATATTACCGCCTAAGCGGCGTTGTTGACCCGCTTCTTGGGGTCGTGTGGTTTCAACTTCTGGAGTAACCTCTAACATTAGGGTGATTATATACTACTTTGATAAATTTTGCAGGGCGGCGGCTTTGGTGATTTTTGCGATCAGATCATAGGGGACGGGTTTATCGAGCGGGAACTGCACCGTGCCTTTGCTGGTTTTGTAGTCTTTAAGCTCATCAGCAAACTGCGTGACGATTCCACCAGGGTAAAATGCGTAGTGTGTATCGTAAGCGCCGATGTGGACGATGTTTTTGCCGTTTAGTTCGAAGGTCGGAATCCCATAGCTAATCTTCTCCTTGCCGCCTGGAATGGCTTCCAGGATTGTTTTGCGGGCGGTCTCGAGATAATCTTTGGCATACGGGCGCGCGGCGATGTATTCTTCAACTGTTTTTGCTGACATATCCATGGTCATAACGATTCTCCTCTACCCAGGTCTATTATACAAAATAAAACAACAGCATCCACTGCTCGTTAATGGTATAACTGTTGAGTATGAAAACTGAAGAAAGATTATATTTTGCATATGGCGAGCGTGAACCAGGTGTCCTCGGCGGTATTATTCGCCGCCCAGTGCTGGCCAAGGAGGTTCGCGAAGCGCGACTGCCATCCGCAAAATTATTTGTGCAGAACGCCTCGCGTTTATCTGAAGCTATTCGGGCGCCACTGTCGCGCTATCGAACAGATGAGCAGATGCGGCGGCTCGGCTTTTTTATGGCCAAGCCAGCACTAACTGAGGAGATCGAGGGTTGGGTCACTCCCGTGACGCCTCAAGAACTGACCATGATTGATAACTACGATCTGGTGCACCGAGGGCTTATGCGGCGCGTTGATGATCTCCCAATAATCCTTGGTAGGGGAGTAGATGCTGCTACAGTGCACTTTGCTGGCGATCACGCTGGATGGCCAGCACCAGCCGAAGATGTTTTTGGTCCACAAATTCCAACGCGGCTTAATAACGTGCGACAAACCATTGAGGTCGCTATTCGTGTCGGCGAAGACTTTCTTGCCGGACGACCGCAATAAATTATTGACATAAGCGGACTCTGGTGTTATCATAAGCGTAATTCCAGAGAGGAACAGAGGGTCGCGGATTTTTCTGCGGCCTTTTTTCTATCTTTGGCATCAGTGGTGGGCGCCATAAACTATCATATAACCACTGTTAAGCAGTTTTTTAGGGTAGTGGAGTTTCGTCTGAGAGGCGAGCATCGGAGATGGAGGCGTATATCGCATACGACGAATCCTACGAAGCGGAGCATTTCGGCGAAAATCCTCATCATAAAAAGGTGCGCAGGGACAAGGAGTCATCATGGCTGGAACAAAACAAGGCGGCAAAGCAGCTGCATCAACAAACAAAACAAAATACGGTGCTGATTTTTATGCAAAAATCGGTGCAATGGGCGGCAAAAAAGGCCGTACCGGTGGTTTTTACGCTAACCGTGACCTAGCTCGTGCAGCTGGTGCCAAAGGTGGCCGTATTTCACGCCGAACTAAAAAGTCAGTTTAATACTAACTTTTGTATAAAACGTCGTTCTGTAATCAGAGCGGCGTTTTTGTTTTGGCGATCATTCGGTATGGTCGGCAAAAGCGAGAAGTTGAAACTGACCAATCTGCACCACAGTTAAAGCAGTGATATTCACGCGGATTTTGCTGAAAGCTGCGGTTACTACACTGAGGGCAGCTGCTGCGTTGATGGAGCCAGTCGCGGTACGTGTCTAAACAGTCCTGAATGTGATCGTCCTCAATGGTAATCCCGTACACCCGGCTAATTTCTTGAGCTTTTTGCCAGGCCTGGCTTTCCATTTCGACTAATTCGAGGTCTGACTCGTAATTCTGATGTTCAAGCAGCGCATGACCGAGCTCATGCAGAAGTGAATAGGGGTCAATAATAGTATCTTGTCGGGTTTTGTTGTAAATAACTTCACGATTTTTCGGCGACCAATAGAACTGTCTACCGGCTTTGAAGGTGATAGTAGGGAAATCAATGCGCAGTTTTCTAAGTAGTTCGATCATATTCAGCTTGCTTAATCAACAGATAGCAGCCGTGAATAACGGCTAGTTCCGGATCCTTAGCTTGACGAAGTGCTGGCACTTTGACGTTACTTTTCTCTAATTCACTTTGGAGAGGTTGCTTAAAATGCTCAAAGTGGCTTCCGACACCACCACCAAAAACAATTACCTCAGGCTGGTATAACTTCAATAACTCTAGAATGCCAACACCTAAGTTATGCGCAATGATTTGCCAATCTTCAGGAGCGGTGATTTCAGAGGCATGTTTACCAAAGCGTTCAGTAATTGCTCTGCCGCCTGCGAAATCCTCCCAAGGTAGAGTTTGCCCATCGTGCTCGACTAAAAGTCCATGGCCACCAATATCGGCGACATCTAAATTATTAACACTATCTACGACGTTAGCAATACCAATTCCAGTGCCAATCGCGAGGTAGAGAACGTTTTTAAACTCATTTTTGATAATTTCTGACTCAGAAACAGCACCTGTTTTGCCGTCATTCTCAACAATAACCCGACATGTTAGCTGAGCCTCAAGATCTGCGCCCAACGGGGTGTTTTGCCAATCACGATTACCATACGAGATAACACTACCGTTTCTTCGGTCGATAACTCCGGGAGCACCAATCGCAGCGATCTCGAAGTTACCACCCAACTGGTTGGCACACTCGCCAATTTCATGAACAAGATCTGGATATTCGGCTGGCGTATCAAATTTAATTTGCTGCGCGATCTCGCCCTCTGGCGTTAGTTTGGCTACTAAGGTTTTAGTTGCTCCAAAGTCAATTCCCAAGTACATGCCTAGAGTATACATGCAGGCTAAAGCTAGCACTAGTATTTGTTTTGACAATAGAGGTGACAACAGATATAATGACGCTTAAGTCTGATCGGAGTAATGACCTACGGGTTACCGCAGCACTCGAAGGAGGCATGTTTACCCATGTCAAAAACAGTATCAATGGACGAACTACTAGAGTCGTCTGACGTAAAAGCTCTCAAGGCAAGTGATGTCGTTGAGGGAACTATCACCGAAGTCCGAAAGAACGAGGTCTGGATCGATCTTGGCGCTAACGGTGTTGGGGTGGTGACTCGCCGGGAGATTACCGGTGGTCCAAATCTAAAAGCAGGCGACAAGACAACCGTTAGTGTTGTCGAGCCAGAAACAGATGAAGGCTACGCTATTCTGAGCATGCGCCGGGCAGCGAAAGATCGCGGTTGGGATGAGCTTCAGAAAGTCTTTGAAGCCCAAGAAATTATCGAAATTCAACCGTACGACGCTAACCGTGGTGGTTTGCTCGTCGAAGTAGAGGGCATTCGTGGCTTTTTGCCGGTTTCTCAGTTAGCAGCGGGTCACTATCCACGTGTATCTGGTGCCGACAAGGATGAGATCCTGCAAAAGTTGAACGCACTAACCAAGAAAACACTCAAAGTTCGCGTGCTTGATGTTAGTCGCAAGGATAACAAACTGATTGTTTCAGAGAAAGAAGCCATCAAGGATGAACTCCAAGATCGCTTTACTAAATTGAGCGTTGGCGATGAGGTAGAAGGCATCATAACTGGTGTTATAGACTTCGGTGCATTCGTAAACGTTGATGGAATCGAAGGATTAATTCACATTTCTGAGATATCTTGGGAGCGTGTGGAAGATCCTAAGAAGTACGTTAAGGTTGGCGAAACCGTCAAAGCTAAGATTATTGCAATCGACAAAGATCGCCTGAGCTTAAGCCTCAAACAAATGCAAGAGGATCCATGGTTACAAGAAGTTAAAGCCTTTAAAAAAGGCGATAATGTTGAGGGTAAGATTACTCGAATTACGCCGTTCGGTGCATTTGTGCAGCTTTCTCCGGCCGTTGAAGCCCTCGTACACGTCTCAGAAATGAGCGATGACGAAAGCGTTGACCCAGAGAAGCTCTTCCAGTTAAACGAGAAGAAGACGTTCAAGGTGTTAGACATCGATACAGAAGCGCGCAAAATTGCCCTGAGCCTAAAAGGCTAGCCAAGCCAGAAGAGCAACACTAAACCACTATGTAATTAAAGGAATCAAGAGAAAGGAGGCAGGAAATGTCTACAGAAGCAGAGAAGACAACTATCGAAATTGAAGACACTATCACCGTGGGTGACCTTGCCGAAAAGCTCATGATTCCCGCTACAAAGCTGATCGGTGAGCTGTTCAAAAATGGCGTTATGGTTACGGTGAACGAGCGTATTGATTTTGATACCGCTGAAATTATCGTTGGCGAACTCAGTCTAGAGGTTAATCTCACTAAAAAAGCAGAAGAACCAAAGATTCATCAGCGCACAAAGCGCGAAGTGAGCGACACCGCCGAGACTCGTCCGCCAGTGGTAGCGGTAATGGGGCACGTTGATCACGGGAAGACCAGTCTGCTTGATGCAATTCGTGGCTCCGAAGTTACCAAGGGTGAGGCCGGCGGCATTACGCAGCATATCTCGGCATACCAGATTGAGCACAACAAGCGAACAATTACGTTTCTTGATACACCAGGTCACGAAGCGTTCGCGGCGCTCCGGGAACACGGTGCTCAGCTCACAGACGTTGTAATTATTGTTGTCGCTGCTGATGACGGTGTAAAGCCTCAGACCCTTGAGGCAATCCGCTTTGCTCAGAAAGCCGGCGTTAAAATTGTTGTGGCAATCAACAAGATTGATAAAGAAGGGGCTGATCTTAATCGGGTCAAACAGCAACTCGCTGAGCATAATCTTCAGACTGAAGAATGGGGTGGCGATACGATCACTGTCGGTGTTTCGGCAAAAACCAAAGAAGGTGTCGATAAATTGCTTGATATGGTACTGCTGGTGGCTGATGTAGAAGAGCTCAAAGCTGACACTGATGTACCGGCGACTGGTTTGGTGATTGAAGCGCACATGGAACAAGGGCGTGGTCCGATTGCGGTCGCACTTGTTGAGAGTGGTCAGTTGCAGCCCGGTCAGTTTGTCGTGGCTGGCTCAACCTACGCCAAAGTTCGTAACCTCGAGACCATGCAA
The DNA here is from genome assembly GCA_964421475.1 of uncultured Candidatus Saccharibacteria bacterium. Classification (GTDB taxonomy): domain Bacteria; phylum Patescibacteriota; class Saccharimonadia; order Saccharimonadales; family JAGQNJ01; genus CAYQXB01. The sequence goes on along the minus strand of CAYQXB010000012.1, from coordinate 2,495 downwards.
AAACAACCGATGAAGCTAGCTGGTCCGTCTACTCCAGCGGTAATTACAGGATTTAAAAGTCTGCCAGAATTTGGCGATGAGTTTCAGGTTGTAAAGACCGAAAAAGAAGCGCGGACACTTACTGAGCAGTTAGCTCGAGCCAACAAAGCCGAGAGTAGTATTGGCGTTGATACCAGTCATGAGCTAATGCGCATGATAAATCGCAACATGAATGTTCAAGAGCTGCCAATTATTGTCAAAGCTGACGTTAAAGGTTCGCTCACTTCAGTTGTCGACAGTCTTAAGACTCTAGAGAACGAAGAAGTATCAGTGCGTGTCATCAGTTCGGGTGTCGGTGATATCAATGAGAATGATCTCCATGCAGCTCACACGGGTGGTGCAATTATCTACGGCTTCCACGTAGGAATGCCGACAACCGTTAAACAACACGCATCTCGCGACAAAGTGCCAGTCAGACTCTTCTCAGTTATCTATGAACTCATTGATGACGTCAAGGAACAGCTGACAGGACTCTTGGCTCCAGAGGTTGTTGAGACTTCACTCGGACGTTTGATCATCAAAGGAGTTTTCAAGACTACCAAGACTGATATTATTTGCGGCGGAGAGGTGACCAAGGGCAAGTTGTCCTTGCCGGCTCTAGCACGAATTACCAGAGGCGACGAAGTATTGGCCGAAGCAGAAGTTGTTGTAATAAAGAAAGGACCGCAAGAAGTAAAAGAAGCCGTAGAAGGCGATATGTGCGGTCTGCAACTTAAAACTAATTCTAAGGTGGTGGTAGAAGAAGGCGACCGAATCGAGCTCTTTACTCGAGAGACCGTCGCTCGTAAACTCTAAGATTAAGAGGATCAAAATAGTGGAAGGCGACTATCTAGCACCAAAACCAGAAGAGACCGAAAGTCCAAAGTTTGAAGAAAGTCTCCCTACACCTGAGTTTATCGAAGAGACGAGTCATGAATTACGCCAAGCCAAACCGGCTTTAGCTGGACATGTCGCTTCTGAGGCGCTCAAGAATAATCCCAACCCGGAGATTCGTCGAATGGCCGCCGAGGAAAGCTTGGATATGGACCCCGACAAATTGCTCAAACAAGTTCAAGAAGCAGCGGATCGTGACGTGGCGTTCGAAGGTACATTTGAACAGAGTCACGAGCGCAAAGATGACCCAACCCCGACTTATCAGGACAATTCTCAGACATCTGTCCGCGCTATCGTTGATGTGCCAAATGAGCCAATCGTATCAGTGACACCTGTTCCGGAATACGATCAGGCGGTCCAACAGACAAGTACAGCCCAAGATTATCAGAATATTTTTAGAGAACAACCAAAGCCGAGCTTGTATAAACAAGCAATTGTTGTTGGCGTTACGACAGCGGTAGCTATCCTGGCGATTTTTATTACCATCAAATTAACGTAAAGACAAACGAAAATTGAATACAAAAAATATTGATTTTTGATTTCGGTTGTGGTTTCATTGGTACAGAGGTTAAAACTAAAAACCAAAAAACAACAAAAATAAAAAAGGAAATAAAGCGATGACAGAGCAAGCTGGCGGCGGTCCAGGCCCACAAGAGCAACATATGTTAGCAGCGCACGCCGCTGCTGAGGGCGCCCACTTGGCAGGCGCAGCAACAGCCGTACTTGATCGCCCTTCCGAAGCAGTGTCTCCTGGCACTGAAGATCAATCGCTTGGCCGCGAAATGGTAGATGATTTTGTGACCACTGCTGATCAAAATTATCAGCAAAACCAGTCGTTGGCGGCAGAAATGGCAGATGACTTTATAGCTACCGCTGATAATAATCATCAAGCGGTCAGGGCAGCAGCTCAAGAACATCCAGTCATGGCTCACGAAGGTTCGTTAGCAACCTATGAGGCTCAGGCTAGAAGCAGCAAAAAAGCCGAAGAACCAAAAGTAGTTGAACCAAGCCCAATTATGCCGCAAGAAGATGTCTTGTCGACTTACGGTAAGATTGGTGCGTTACACGGTGACGATGAGAGTGCACGCGACGCGGTACTCCAAGAACATGGGATTAATACAAAGCGAAATTGGACTAAGTCTGCTGCTGATCATGAAACTGAAAGACAGGGCCATATCGATACTTTATCGAAAGACCTTGAATCAAAACTCGTCTCGCACGCCGAAGCCAGCCAGGCTCAAAGAGATAAAGAGCTGGCAGAAGCCAACGAAAAAGTGAAATCTGAGTTGGAACGAATTGTTCGTGAAGACACCCAGCGCGAAGGCAAAGAAGCACTTGAACGCGGAAAAGATGCGCACGCAAAAATGACCGAAGAACTTGAAGCGAGTCGTCAGGCTAAAGCTGATGCAAAAGAGGCTGCTGAAAAAGCAGCGTTCCAAGATCGTATTGGCGTAAAACGCAAAGAAGACGAGCCGCTTCCTAAACGAGAGCCAAAACAGCCGGACGCATTCAAAAATGACGCCACCAAAGGCGATCGGAATTATGCGCAGTGGTTGGTTGATGGCGGCCAAGCAGGTGCTAAT